>JANPLJ010000927.1:0-4185 GCA_031426475.1 Pirellulaceae bacterium
GAGAAAACTCAGCGAAACCGGACGGCTCGCGCCGTTCCGCTACAATAAATTCGCCAAAGTCAGCGGTATTGGGCTCACGCCACCGGCATAGATTTGCCGCCCTCCGGGCTCTAGCAGGTAGGGAGTTTTTTCGCGCATGCCAGCAGATCCATCACCGATGAAACGAGATCCAAGCGATACCTCGCCGGTGCGAGTCCGTGATCCGAACGAAGCGATGACCGATGAGTTTGATTTCGGTATCGACATTCCTGGACAAGACGTTCATGACGAGGAGGCTTCCGATCACGACCATCGGCTGGCAGCGGTGATCGCATCGCTGACGGACCGACTTCAGAAGGGCGACGAGCTCGACCTTGTCGAAGTTTGTCGCGAGCATCCGGAGCTTGCCGATGATCTTCGGCTGCTATGGGGAACGCTGGTCGTTGCGCAGGCAGCAGGCAGGCACGATTCAGAGAACGAAGCGAGGTTCGACAATCGTGGGGGAGCAGACTCGGGAGTATGGCAATTGCAGTTACCGATGCAGTTCGGCGACTACGAGTTGCTCGAAGAGATCGGACACGGCGGTATGGGCGTTGTCTATCGTGCGAAGCAACTGAGCCTTGGACGAGAAGTGGCCGTGAAAATGATTCTTCGCGATCGCTTGGCTTCCGAAGCCGATCGACGTCGCTTTTTTATCGAAGCCGAAGCTACGGCGAAGCTGGCTCATCCGGGAATCGTGCCGGTGTATGAAGTCGGCGAGTTTGACGGTCGCCCGTTCTTTTCGTTGCAGCTTGTGAAAGGTGTCACATTGGCTCAGAAAATAGTCAACGGTCCTCTACCGCAGCGCGATGGGGTTCGGTTGATCATTCCGATTTGTCGAGCGGTACACTACGCGCATGAGCATGGGATTCTGCACCGCGATATCAAACCCTCGAATATTTTGATCGATAATGCGGGACGCGCGAAGCTGACCGACTTTGGACTAGCCAAGCAAGAAGGGGTGCATGAATCGTTGACTCGAACCGGTGCGGTTTTGGGAACTCCAACATACATGAGTCCAGAACAAGCGAACGGACGCGTGAATGCGATCGGACCAGCCTCCGACATTTATAGCCTTGGAACAGTGCTGTATCACGTTTTGACTGGTCGGCCTCCTTTGCTGGCGAATTCGCCTGTCGAGCTGGCGTTGAAGATTCTCGAGCAAGATCCGCCAGCGATGCGGTTATTGGAACCGAAGATCGATCGCGATCTTGAGATGATTGTCGTGCGATGTTTGCAAAAGCCACCCGATCTGCGATACGCGTCGGCTGAAATGCTGGCACAAGATCTGGAAGCCTTTCTGCGCGATGAGCCCGTTGCAGCGAGGTCAGGACAATTCGCTCAAGTTGTGGCACGATTGTTGCGAGAGACACACCATGCGCCCGTGCTCGAAAATTGGGGGCTCTTATGGATGTGGCATTCGCTCGTGGTGTTGGTCGCCTGTCTATTGACCGAAGCGGTACAGTGGAGCGGCGTTACCAATCGAATTGCCTATGCCGCGTTATGGACAGTTGGTCTGGGAACTTGGGCTGCGGTATTCTGGACGTTGCGAAATCGGATGGGACCGGTGACCTTTGTCGAGCGGCAGGTGGCCCACGTCTGGGGAGCAAGTATGGTTGCGATCGGCTCGCTTTTTCTTCTGGAATGGTGGCTCAACTTGCCATGCTTGACGCTCACTCCGCTGCTAGCTGTGATCGCGGGGATGGTCTTTGTTGTGAAAGCCGGAATCCTGAGTGGTGCGTTTTACGTGCAAGCTTTATGCTTATTCTTGACGGCCATTCCGATGGCCGTGTTCCCTATATTCGCCCATTTGATTTTCGGTGCCGTTGCAGCACCGTGTTTTTTCCTTCCCGGACTTAAATACTACCGCCAGCGTCAGGCCCAGCGATGAACTCTCCCCAAAGCATGGACGCCATCCTCGAAGCGTTGAATCCTGCTCAACGCGAGGCCGTCACGACGATCCAAGGCCCACTGATGACGCTAGCGGGGCCTGGGAGCGGCAAGACGCGAGTAGTCACGCACCGCATCGCATATATGATCGAGCAAGGGATTCCTAGCAGCGCTATCCTTGCGATGACGTTTACGAACAAGGCTGCCCAAGCCATCCGCGAACGCGTCAAAAATCTGGTGGGCGACCAGCGAATCACGATGGGCACGTTCCACGGTTTCGGCGCACGTTTTCTTCGGCAATACGGCCGAGCAGTAGGGCTCGCGGAAAACTTTTCGATCTACGACACCGACGATTCCAAGAAGGCTCTCGAACAAGCAGTCCTCAAATCGAAAGTCCAACTGACCCATGTCACCATCGGTCAATTGGCAAAAGAGATCAGTCGGCTCAAGACGAATTTGATCACGCCAGATACGCTCGACCAACATCGACTCGGCAGCATGCAACATATCGTGAGCGCTGTCTACCCACGCTACCAGCAACAATTGCAAGAATGCGGAGCCGTCGACTTCGATGACCTTTTGTTGCATCCAGCGGTGATCTTGCGGACCGAGCCAGAGCTTCGAGCGGACCTCGATCGACGCTACGAATTTATCATGGTCGATGAATACCAGGATACGAACTATGCGCAGTACGTTATCGTTCGAGCCCTCTCGATCGACTATCCCAACTTGAACGTCACGGGCGACCCGGACCAATCGATTTATGGTTGGCGAGGTGCGAACATCGAGAACATTCTTGGTTTTGAACGAGATTTTCCCAATACTAAGATTGTTCGGCTTGAACAAAACTATCGCAGCACGCCCGAAATCCTTTCGATTGCCGACTCGCTCATTCAGCACAACAAACGCCGAAAAGCCAAGGACCTCATCGCAGTACGTCCCGAAGGAGCCCGAGTTCGTCTGGTCACCTATCCATCCGACCAAGACGAAGCCGAGCATATCGCCGATCAGATTCGAGCCTGTGTCATCGACAATGGTGAACGAGCCAACGATTTTGCGGTTCTCTATCGAACGAATGCTCAGTCACGCTTACTGGAGAAAGCGTTACTTTCGCGTCGTCTCAACTATCAATTGATCGGCGGCTTTCGATTCTATCATCGGCAGGAAATCAAAGATCTGTTGGCATACCTGCGACTCGTGCACAACCCTCGCGACGATGTGGCCTTTGGACGTGTTATCAATACACCACCCCGCGGGCTTGGCGACAAGTCGCTCGAGAAAGTCGTCGAGATCGCGAATCGTGAACGTATCAGCATGACCGAAGCGTTGGTCAAAGCCGTCGATGCTCGTGTTTTATCGAAGAAAGCTGGGGCCGGGGCCGAACAGTTTTTGCGCCTCTACAGTCAGATGGTCGAACTATCGTCAGGGAACCTTGTCGATTTGATCGCGCACCTTCTGGAAGCAACGCAATATGTCGAATATCTATCCAAGAAAAAATCGGCGGAACCGGATGATTCGGTAGACGAAAACGTCAAAGAGCTTCTGGCGGATGCGAGGCAGATTGACGAGCAGAGCGAAGATCGGCAGAGCTTGGAGGTATTCTTGGAACAAGTCAGCCTGCTGTCAGACACCGATCAAATGGATAACGCCACAGACCGCGTTACGTTGATGACTTTGCACGCGGCGAAGGGGCTTGAATTCCCGACCGTATTTTTGATTGCGTTGGAAGACAATATTTTGCCTCATATACGCAGCAAAGAAGATCCGCAGCAGTTGGAGGAAGAACGAAGATTGCTGTTCGTAGGGATCACACGCGCGAAAGATCGATTGCAGTTGAGCATCGCAGACCGCCGTGGATTCCAGAATCGCACAAGCGTTCCCAGCCCATTTCTGATGGAGATTCCGCGGTTGGAGCTAGAAGTCATCGACATGACCGAGAATCGATATGACTTTGATAGCCAGGACGAATACGGCTATTCCGATGACGACCCGGTTTATGGTGATGGGGATGATGAGTTTGTTTCAGAGTCGTCGATTGAATTCAACGTTTCGGATCCCGCAGAAGAGACATTCTCGATCGATTTCTCCACCGACGACCTGGAATCCCAAAGCGACAAAACGTCTCGGTCGAATCCTAAGAAGAAACTGCCAGCCGCGTTGGAAAGGCGTTTTCAGCAGCTTAAGAAGCCTGGACTGGCAAAAGCGTTGAAAAGCGGGGCAAGTGTTGCACCGATGACAACAGCATCTGGCATCGACCTCAAGAAATTTCGAGATGGG
>JANPLJ010000928.1:0-3327 GCA_031426475.1 Pirellulaceae bacterium
CACGATCGTTCCTTCAAGCTCACGTACCTCGGCCAAACAGAACGGCATTTCACCGCCAAGGACATCCGAAGCAATCGTTTTTCCATCACACTTCGAAGTTTGACGGAAGCGACCGCCCAGATCGCGCAATCAAGATTGACGACGCTCGCTTCGGGCGGACTCGTGAATTATTTCGACGACCAGCGCTTTGGTTCGCTGGGGGTATCTGGGACGTATATTGCACATCCATGGTGCAAGGCCGACTACGAACGGGCACTCTATCTTGCGATCGCCGAACCGAATGTGCATGACAGGCCTCGCGAAAAAGAGCAAAAAGCAATTTTGCGAGAATTTTGGGGGAAGTGGCTTGAATGCAAAGATCGACTTGATCGCTCGCATCGTCGAAGCATCGTTACCTACCTGTGCGACCATCCAATCGACTTCAAACGTGCGATCGCGTTGATGCGACCGGACCTGCGAAGTATCTTCCTGTCGGCGTTCCAAAGCTATCTATGGAATCGATGGCTGAGTGCGGTCATCGAAGCCAAAATCGAGCCGGCTCACCGGTCGACAATCGAAAGCGATTGCGGCCCGCTGTGGGTGCCCTGCATCCCAACATCAACCGAGCCTATCGATCTGACTTGGTTGCATGACCTAGCGCTGCCATTGCCGGCGGCTCGTCAACATGACTGGCCCGAAGAACTGTTTCCATACCTCGAAAGCTTGATGGATAGCCTCGACATGAAGGTCACGGAGATCCGACTGAAGTATCCTCGCGACACGTTCTTTTCACGCGGCCTCCGCAATGCCTGGCTCACGGTTGCAGACTTGCAGTTTGAGTTCCATGAGGACGACCAATCGCCAGGTCGGAAGAAATTGCATTTGCAATTTACGCTGCCGCGAGGGGCTTATGCCACGATGATTGTGAAATATGTATCGACGATATGATTGCCGATTTCCAACGACGCGGTCGCAGCGGGGCTAGGGGCATTCAGGACATGCAGCATTGGGCCTTCGTTCACGACGAGAAAATCATCGACGAGCTTTCCATCGCGCGAGACCGCTTGGGCCCGTACGCCGGCCGGTGCGCGTGTGAGATGTTCGCTTCGGATCTCAGGGATTAACCGTTGCAACGCTCGAACGAAGGCGGGCTTTGAGACCGATCTCCAAACTTCCGAAGCGCCCATCCGCCAATAACGCGCTGCCAGCCTGAGGAATCCAGAGTAGCCAAGTGTCGCTATCAATTCATCGAGACGAATGCTTTTCCAATCGTAGCCCTCGCGTCCCAGCGCGAGGACAGCGTTGGGCCCACATTCGACACCGCCTTGAATCATGCGCGTGAAATGGACGCCAAGGAACGGAAAGTTTGGATCGGGTACAGGATAAATCAAATTTCGGCAGAGCGACCACACACTCTTGTCAAGCGTAAAGTACTCGCCGCGAAAGGGAACGATACGGATCGGTGGTTTCAGTCCACAGTCCATCATGACGCGATCGCAATAGAGCCCCGCGCAATTGATGAGATGACGCGTTTCGATGCGTTCGGAATCGAGTTGAACCGTCAGTCGATCGTTCTGCGTCGTTACTTTGCGAAGTCGACTGCCAAGTTTGACAGATCCTCCCGCTGATTCGATTTCGATGGCAAGCTGCTTGGAAGCCGCGATGTAGTCGACGATTCCTGTTTCGGGGACGGCCAGCGCTGCGACTCCGGCCGAATGCGGTTCGATTTGTTTCAGCTCATAGGCGTCGATTCGACGACATTCAACGCCGTTGGCTTGGCCACGCTGTTGGATACGATCCAAGGCGGGAAGCTCGCTTTCGTCGACCGCAACGATGACCTTACCGCACCGATCCCAAGGGATGGAATGCGTCTGGCAGAATTGCTCCATTGCGAGCTTTCCACGTCTGCAGGTCGTCGCCTTCATCGAACCAGGCGTATAGTAGATGCCCGAATGGAGAACGCCTGAATTCCTACCGGTTTGATGCAATGCGACCGAAGGCTCTTTCTCGATCACCGTGACCTTGAGCGACGGTTCTCGGCGAGTCAGTTGATAGGCGGTTGCCAGACCAACGATTCCAGCACCGACCACAACGACATCGGTGGATGTGCTTCTGGTCATTCGATTTCATCTTCCAAAATTGGCGATTCAGGGATTTGAGTGGATGTTCTTTAGAATTGATTCTAGATGGAGGGAGCTTCTCCTGGGCTGTCAAAAATTCGGGGCTGACATGACGTATTTACTGCTCCTGGTCCCTACGCAATTCTTCCGCATTCCATCCCGAAGGGATACCAAGACATTAGCCGGGGGTCGCCGCAAAGCGGCGCACCCCCGGTTACTCAACGACGAGCGAACGACCCTGGAAGGGTCGAAGCTGCTTCGATCCTTTCAGGATCGGAAACCCTCTCGCCCATCGTTTCCGGTGGTGTCGCTTCGCTCAACCAACCGGCGAATGTCTTAGTATCCCTTCGGGATGGAAATTTGCGAGAGAATAAAACCGACGCTATACCGAATTTTTAACAGTCTAGGAAAAACGTCATAGGCTTTGTGTCAAGGGATCAGAAGCCATTCATATTGACACCATCGCCTTAGAACGGTTTGAACCTGGCGAGCCAACGCGTAAACCAACCTCGTGAATAGCCGTCGCGGACGTGGCCCAGTTCCTGCTTCTTCACGGCGAGATCAAAGATGTTTCGACTGAGGATAACGTTGTCCGGCGCGACATCTTGCGGACGGCAAATCCCCGAGAGCGAGACGAGCCACGATTTATCATTGTCTTCAATCGTTTTTCGAGCCGATAGGACGAGCGTTCCATTGGGTCGAATATCCGCAATCTCTGCCGCGATATTCAAAGTCATCTGCTCGCGAGTTTGAAGGGTCGACGATCCGCGGTAAACTTCGCTTTGTTGTCCCTGGGCACGAGGGTCGCCGTCGGATTGCTTGGCGGGTTTGATCGTATCGAGTCCGGTCAATGCGATCCAGTCGCTTAATCTTGCATCGTAGAGCGTGGTCTTTCGAGACTGAGCATTGCCTTGAGCGTTGGTCGTGGCTGTTTCATCGACCCGAATCGAAACGATTTCGTGTATCTTAAGATTTCTAGCCGGAATCGGTAACTGCGCGGTCCAAGATGCTGCAAGGAGGGTGCTGTTCGGATCCCAAGAACCCCCGCTGGGTGGCAAGACAGGGAACGAAGGGTCCGGACGCGACCATGGGGCAGGGGCAGGGATTCGTTCCGCTGGCTGGGGCGGAGCATTTTGGATATTCACATTACCATTGGGATTTCTGAATAAGCTCCCGGATTGTGCAACAGCTGAGCCTGAGGAAAGAGCCCCCCAGATCGTCATCGAAG
>JANPLJ010000929.1:0-3308 GCA_031426475.1 Pirellulaceae bacterium
GTAATTGTAGCGCTGTTTGTGAATGATGTGCCAGTTGCGTTCGCGTTCACTCGAGCAACAATCGTAATGGTCGTTGTAGCGCCTGAGGCGACGCTTGCAAGAGTCCCATTCAGAACTTGACCAGTCAATGTTCCGAAACTACTTCCGCCTGACGTCGCCGAGACAAACGTTAACTGAGGAGGAAGGGTATCCGAAACAGCAACATTCGCTGCGGCACTAGGACCACTGTTGTTGACAGACAGAGTATAGGTGATGAGGGCGCCCGTAGCGGCAGTCGTGAGGCCGTCATCCTTGGTTAGCTGCAAGTCGAATCGTGGCTCGACGGTGACCGCAACAGACGACGTGTTGTTTCCTACGACCGTGTCATTGAATCCAACGAGGCCAGGCAAGTCGATGGACGCCGTGTTGGTGGAAGAACCAATCGGCGCTGTGTTGGATACGGTAATCGGAATCGTGACCGTAGCGGATGCCGAAGGAGCAAGCGACGCGACCGACCAGATCAGATCGGCGGGTGCCGTCCCGGCGGCAACACCTGATGGTAGCGTTCCTGGCGTAAAGCCCGTCGGTAAATCGTCGTTGACTTCGATGCCGGTTACCGTTGTTGTCGTGCTGTTATTGGTCAGCACAATTTGATACGACAACGAACCGCCCACGCCAACCGTCGTCGCGCCACCGACGATCGTTTTGACAACTCCGAGGTCGATGTTCGGTATGATACCGGTTGTTGCCGTGGCTGTGACTGGCACTGTTTCGTCGCTATCGATCGAACCGGTGTTCACAGTACCATTGACGAAGGTTGCGCCCGCCGTAGCGATGATCGTCATGACGGCCGATTGACCTGCAGTCAGCGTGAAACCTGGTGCCGACGTGATTGTTCCCGACGTATTGGTGGCGGGGGTAGCTGCACCGCCATTCACGGTAAACGTGCCGGAAACAAACGTTAGTCCCGTCGGCAATGTATCGGAGAACACAGTATTTGTAGCGTTGGAAGGACCATTGTTTGTCGCCGTCAACGTATAGGTCAGATTGGCACCGGTCGCCACTGGGTCAGGTGAGTCCGTCTTCGTTAATCCAAGAATGGTACTGGTGAAACCCAGGTCGATGGCCAAGTTGGTATTGGCATCCGTATCACCATCGTTGGTGGGCTCAAGGGCTGAGGCAAGTACGACTGCAGCGGCAACTCCGTTCGCGCCGCCGGTACCGCTCGGAGCACCATGATCTGCATTGTTGGTATCGATCGTGACGGCCCCAGGGCTGCTGATATGATTCACCAATGGTTGCCCAGTTCCGAACTCGCTGGCCGGAACTAATACGATGTACGCACCAGGCAATAGCCCGGTAAACGAATATTGTCCAAGTGTTGCTGGCACTGCTGACGATGTCGCCGTGCTGCTGCCAACGGTGACGGCCGTATCCGTGCCCGGTTCGAATGTGCCAAGAACGCCTAAGTCATTGAACAATTGCAAATCGACACCGCCGATACCGGTGTCTGCACCTGCGAAAAGGCCGTCGTTATTGCGATCGAGGAAGACGAGGCTTCCAATGGTCATCGGCGTGAGATTTGCGAGATTAAAGGCGGTTTGATTGGAGAATAGTTCAAACGTATCGACTTGAGTATCGTCCGAGTTGTCCTGGTTGATTTCGAATTGAATGGCACCTACCTGAGTCAGATCGGTATTACCGACGAGTTCACTGAAATCGATCACTAAAGTTTGGTCAGCGACGCCAGTGGGCGATGCCGGAATAGTCTTTGTCACAGTCGACGTTCCACCCACGCCAGCAACGCGCACGGTGAGTGTCGACGTGGTTACCGTGTTGGGTGCGCCGATCATCAATCGGAATGCACTCGCTGCGCCAGCAACGGTAAGGTCAAAATTATTTGTGCCCGCCCCAAGTTGCGTCCCAAGGGCGTTGTTAGCGTTTGCGCCATCTCCATCGTAGGTAACGATAAAGGTTCCGTCAGCACCGGGCTGTGGGCTTGCATTGAGTGCATTGTTATCTGACGTATCAACGGTTAGGTCGATGGTACCGACGGTAGAGTTAGCAAATACGTCACGCACGCCCCCCAGAGCTTCGGTGGTGGCGGTCGAATTGCTGTCTGGGTTCGTTCCACCGAAGACGGCCTGGATCGTCGTCGTGGGTGTGTTAAAAGTATCCACAACGGCGACAGCACTCCCGGCCGTACCTGCAACTTGAGCCGCAGACACAACAATTGCTGCCGAAGAACGCGCTGCGGCTCGTTGAACTAGACCGGGGGCTACCGTTTTTTGCATGACGAAGTAGGTTCCAGCGGTCGAGACGCTGAATGTATAGCGGCCCGTTGTGGCGGCAGATGTCGTCGTCGCAACTTCAACGTCGTCTCCCGTCCCGTTGTTGAATACACCGTTCACGCCGGCAGTGAACAGCCCGACGTCAACACCGCTCACTCGAGTATCCGCAACGTCAACCGTGGCGTTGTCGGTGAGGTCTGCAAAAACGGTTCCGGTGATGTTGTACGCCATCAATTGGCGACCTTCGAGACGCTCCATTTTAAGCGATCGACGATTGTGATTGGCAATCCGGCGCTTCGTCGATTTACTGGTACGTAGTGTTTCGAGCAATCGTTGCCATAGACCTGCCATGATTCTAACTCCGTCGTTACATTCTCGTTGGATTAATCAGGTGTATACCCTGTAACGTTGTCATCGGTTCTAACGGCGTCAAATCTTGGATGATCTACACCGATAAAACCGATTCGTTTGGTCGTACTGTACGAATCCTAGTAGAATGTAACTGATTGGTGGTTTAGGAAGAATGGGTGGTTTTGGTGAGGTTTGGATGCCGTCGCCAACGGCGTCCAAACAACCTGCCCCCTCACCCGAGGGCAGGTCCTGCGTTCTAGTGCTTCATCCAACTTAGATTTGAGGGTAGGTAGCCGAATTCGTTAGAATTCGGACGCAGCTCGAAAGGCGATGTTTACTGCGATTCCTCCGAAGTCTTACGACGTTCGGCTACGAATTGGAACCCAAAATCTAAAGTTGGAACAAAGCACTAACTCGACTGTCCCCAAAATGGCTCAACAGAACTTTCGTTTCTTCCGTTTCACGCCAAGATTTCGCGGATGACATTTCCGTGCACGTCGGTTAGTCGGAAGTCTCTACCGCCATAGCGGTAGGTCAGCGCTTCGTGGTTCACACCCAACTGGTGCAAAACGGTTGCCCACATGTCGTAGATCGTGCATTTGTTCTCGACCGCGTAGTAGCCGAGTTCATCGGTTGCGCCATGGATGGTTCCGCCTTTGACTCCACCACCCGCCATCCAGATACTGA
>JANPLJ010000930.1:0-1677 GCA_031426475.1 Pirellulaceae bacterium
CCTCCCGTTTCGTCCAGTCACATTTCATTGATGGGAAAGTGGCAAAGCTTCCTAGCGTTCCACCCGGCGCTTACGCGTTCTTAACGTACTCCACGCCTTCAAGGACTTGGCCGGTGGCTTGCGATTTGTTGAGGACGTAGAAGTGAATGCCTGGAATTCCAGCATCGAGAAGTTCGCGGACTTGTTGTTGAGCAAACTCGACGCCTGCATTGAATTGCCATTCCGCATCGTCACTTTGGCTCAGACGATCCAGAAACGTGTCTGGCAGGTATGCTTTGCACATCGAAGCGATCCTCTTGATTTGAGAGAGGTTGGTTACCGGCATGATCCCGGGAACGATCGGGATACGAATACCGATTTGATGGCACGCATCGCGAAAACGAAAGAAATCTTCGTTTCGATAAAACAATTGCGTCACGATGATGTCCGCTCCCGCGTCGACCTTCCGCTTTAGATTCGCAAGGTCTACTTCAAAGCTGAGAGCTTCTTGATGCGTTTCGGGATAGCCCGCAACGGCAATTCCAAAGCTCGGGAACTCGCTTTTGATTAGCGAAACTAATTCGTTCGCATAGCGCAAGCCGCCTTCAACTTGTCGAAACTCGGTTTCTCCTTTCGGTGGATCACCGCGAAGGGCCACGATATAGTCGACGCCGTCGGCTTTCGCAGTCGTCAAGTATTGACGCAACTGGTCGACTGTCGAGCCAACACAAGTAAGGTGACTTGCAACGGGCCGACCAAATTGCGTTTTCACCGCTCTCGCAACCTGCATTGTTCGATTCTGCGTTGATCCGCCAGCACCGTAGGTACAGGTAAAGAAATCTGGATCGTAGCTGCAAAGTTGACCAACGGCGTCCAATAGAGCGGGCATCCCCTCCTCGGTTTTTGGTGGAAAAAGCTCGAACGAGAGCCCACGTCCCGATCCGTCGAAAAATTTTGCTAAACTCATGAAACCATCGATCCTAAAACGGACAACAAATACTGAACAAATGCATCGCTGGGGCGTTGCTTGGCTCTTGAAGTATCCAGCACACTCTCACGAACCACAGTATAGCCTGAAAAAACAAGAAAGACATTAACACATGCAAGACCTTCGACTGCCGCTGGCAGGAATCCGTGTATTATCGTTCGTCGACGACATTTATGAAGATTTGGAGCTTTGGTATCCCAAGTATCGATTGATAGAAGCAGGAGCCGAGTTTGTTCTTGCCGCCCCAGAAGCCAAACGGAAATATGCTGGAAAACATGGCTATCCATGTGTCAGTGACGTTACGATTGATTCCTGTCGATCGGAAGATTTTCACGCGCTGCTACTGCCAGGCGGATTCATGCCCGATAAGTTAAGACGAGATCCAAAAGTAAAAAGCCTCATCGTAGAGTTCGCCAACGCCGGAAAATGCGTGGCAGCGATCTGCCACGGCGGTTGGATGGCGATCTCAGCAGGGGTCTATCGGGGTGTTCAAGTTACCGGATCGCTCGGCATCAAAGACGATCTTGAAAATACAGGAGCAATATGGGTCGACGCACCGGTTGTCGTCGATCGCAATTTCGTATCGAGCCGTAAGCCAGACGACCTGCCCGATTTCTGCCGAGCAATGATCGAAGTCATCTTGAAATCGAGGTAGGCCGGAACAAGTCGCTAGCAAACTTCGATGTTGAATAAAACGTTGGCGACGCCGT
>JANPLJ010000931.1:0-5603 GCA_031426475.1 Pirellulaceae bacterium
GCATTTCATCTTAAGGAACCGGCACGATTCGTCGGTACGACATGTATTCTAGTGCATGCCTGAGTATGGAGCTACCCGCCGACAAACTCGCCACGAGACGCGTAGCCGGATTCGCGAAATTTCGGACGAAGCTCGAAAAACGAGGTCGACGACTCTACGTCCAAGGTCTGACGACTTCGGCTACGATCACCGCGCAGGAAATCTACTTGGGATGAAGGACTCGCTTGTTCCAAGGATTGTCGCGTAAGCCCAACGGTAATTCGACTCTTGCACCGTTTTCCAGATGTGAGGTCGAAACGGCTGTTATCATTTCGATTGTGATTGCTGCATCGCTTGCACTACATATCGGTGGTCGATCATTTTCTATTGCTTGAAGCAGATCGCGTCCTGGCAGCCAATGCTTGGCGATGTCTTGGCCGAGGTTCTGGATCGGTTCCGTCACGCCCACACCGCCGCTGGTAATCGGAACCCAAGCGCTTGAGTTGCTGACTGGTTGAAAAGGGCTACCGCGACGAAGGTGCGCCAATGGTTCGCGATCAATTCGAAAGTCGATGATACCTTCGGTCCCTATGATCTGCAGCCCAAACCCAGCCGCTGCGTTTCCTGCTTTGGCAATCGAATCGAAAAAAGCTGGCACACCAATTTCCATCTCAAATCGAGCATGCACTTCATTACCGGCCATCAAACCAATTCCCTCGGCCCCTTGAATTGCATCCTCCCGAGTCACCAACCGACCATCGCTGTACACGGAAGCCGAACATGCCTTGGGTTGACCTGCAAAGAACTGCACAAGATTGACGAGGTGCGACCCCAGAACCCAGAGATCCAACATGCCACCACGGGTGTCTTCTTTGCCTCGCGTCCTGTACTCGAGCACTCGACCGATCGCTCCATCTCGAATCAGCTGCTGTACGACCGGAAGAACGGGGTGGTAACGATTGCGATGTGCAATCGCGATTTTTACATTGCGTGTTTTCGCCGCCGACAGGATTTGGTCGGCTTCCAACGGAGTACGGCAAAACGGCTTTTCCATATAGATGCCGCGCACGTTCTCTTCGATGCAAGCAATCGCAACATCGCAATGCTGATCGATGTGCCGCATTCCAATTGCAACAACATCGGGTTTCGCTTCCGCTAACATCTTTCGATAGTCATTGAAACCAGGGACATTTCCGAGCTGCACTGTTGACGCGGCTAAACCTTTAGAATCAGCGTCGGCTACGGCTACGATTTCCGCTTCCGGAATTCCAAGCCACATGGTGTTCAAGCCATGCCCGTAGTCGCCGTGCCCAGTATGTCCGATCACGGCGACTCGCGTTTTCTTTTTCGATTCGTAACCATACAGCGGCCGCATGTATCCAACTGCGAATGCACTTGAGCCCACCGCAAATACGTTAGATGCAAATTTCCGACGGGCAAGTGTGTTCATGGTCGACTTTCAGATGGAGAGGTCAGACGAATTATCGATCGTCGCTTGGAATGTTGTTGAGTGTGTAGTAAGCGTTGGGGTGCAAAAGTCGTTCGCCGTCAATGCTACGAACGCTGGCGGCATTCAAGCTATGCACGAAGTACTTTCGAAGCGGACCGGCGTACAGGCGAACACGAAGCCCATCTGGAGAAACGTCGGCTCGCGCCACCTTCAGTTCTTGTTCGAGAATGTCGTCGCTGCCGTACTGAGCATGGTAGAGATAGGTGTGGCTTGTGAGCTGATACGAGTTCACGTTGCTTGCTGATTCTCTTTTGACGGGCTTGGTGAAGACGAGTTCGAATCCATCGGGCTCCGCTCGCATCTCTTGAATCTCCATTGGGAGCTGCCCCGACCAAACCAACCGCTGAAGCCCGTAGGAAGCTGCACCGAGGCTACTCCAACCTCGGTTGGAGAGCCCGACAAAGACGCTCCCATCATTTCCTTGCTCCATCCGGAGAACGGCCGATGCAAAGCCCTCGCGAAACGGGAAACAGGCCCCTTGATACTCACCGTCGATATTCTCTAGATAGACACGATTGATAGACGATTGTGTGAATTCACCGACAAAAAGCTGCCCCGCGAACGGCCCAAACTTTCCACCGCTAGCATCGACCATGATATCGGTCGCCGATTGACCAACCTTCTTATACGGAAGCCAAACGGCTGGAGGCTTGAGGATGGAGAAACTCTTTAATGCCTCGGGAAAAGGGAGTCCGTTTGGAATTTGGCTCACTGGTCGAATAGGCGAATCGGGGTGTTCGACGGACGCTAACGAATCCGGATGATGAAAGAACGCTCCCGATCGAAGCTCATGTAGGCTGTTGGTTGCAACCCAATTTCCTTGCTGGTCCGAGTAAAACATATCGCCCTCCAAATTTGCACCCAGTCCAGACGGTGATCGCATTCCCGCACACATCGCCTTTAAATCGCCCTCCGGCGTCAACTTCATGCCCCAGCCGCGCCACAAGCCTTGCGAGACATTCAACGAATCGTTCGTCATGGCCAACGTTTTTTGATCACCCTTCAATCCTAAACCTAGGTTTAAAGTCAACCACAGATTACCCGCGCCGTCCGACTTTGGACCAAAGGCATATTCATGGTAGTTGCCAGTCACTCCCCATCCTGTCGCAAGCGTTTGATATTCATCGCAAACATTATCGCCATCAAGATCGCTCAACTTCGTCATTTCGGTTCGCTGTACCGTCAGCAACGAACCCTGATGTCGAAGCAATCCTAACGGTTCGTGAAGCCCCCATGCAAATCGATGATAGCCAACGTTGTTCGCTGGCTCGTCGTACACGTTTGACAGGAACCAAACCTCACCTTTGCGGATTGTCACCGCCAGCCGCGCGTCTTCGAGAACGGCGATACCACTGACTTCCAACGCGAGAGAATCGGGGGCGGGCTTCCAATTCTTCGATCGTGAATCGCTGGACGCTTGCGAAGTCGCGATCGTTACAATGCGATAATAGTCGGATTCACGCTTGTCGGAGACGTCTTGAGTCTGAACGGGAGATGGATAAAGAACGGCGACCGCGAAAACAAAAATCCAACGCACCCGATTCATCGTTGGATTTCGGAGTAAGCGAGCATCCTGTGGCGGGGGCGTTACGACTACCATTGATATTGAACCTCGATCGATTCTTGTCGATTGGGAATCGCGATCAACCAATCAGCTCGCTCATCATGCTTGAGCATCTGATGCGCAACGCTATCGGAAACTTGGAGCGTCATTCCGGACCGAGTCGAACACACTCCCGGTGTATCTGCTCCAAGAGCATCATCGGCCAAGACCAGCCAAATCGATCGATTCGTCGATGGACTAACGTGCTCGCTTGAGCCAACCGAAATACGTCGCAAAAATCCCTTTTCCCGTCCAGGTTCGAATCGGTCTTCGAGGTTCAATGTTCCGATCCGATAGCGAAAGGTCGGAATTCCCTTTGCGTCGACGCGATACCCATGAAACAATTTTTCATCCGCTGCGATCGGTTTTGTGGTTCCGTCCGATTGCATCGCGACGAACGCTTCCATCGGAAATACGATGCGCCCGGAACCGAGCGGAATCGCTGGCGGAGCGAATCGATCGAACCATGTACCCTGCGCATTTAGAAACCTGCCTGTCCAAACTTCTGCTAAACGGATGTGCTTCGAATCGAATGCAAGATGGAGCTGCTCAGGGAAGCCAACTGCGATGGCATGCGTCCCGCCGGAACTCGGCTCCATAAACGTTCGCAACAAGATTGGCTTATCGACCGGCTTCAATTCAAAAATCTGAGACCGGCTTTGTTCCAGCTTGGACGGTAAGGGTTGATCTTTCGAGTTCAGATAGCGCCAGATCGACGCTATTTGAAGTCCGATATCACCATTCAAGATGTGCGGACTTGAACTCTTCCCGTCCGGAAAAAACGAGGGCATGCGTGTGTTTTTCTTAAGGCTTGCCGGGTTCAACAAAAAAGCGTGGAACCATTCAGGTTGGACGCGGTTAGCGATATCAGCCAGATCGATCCCGATCGAACCAGGTAGCGACTCACCACGCAATGCGTGGCATTGAACACAGCCGGCGTCGAGCAGCTCACGTCCTGCATCGAGATTCGCTTGTGGCGATTTGAATACCTCGAATGCGGCATTTTGCTTCGATCGATCGTGTTGATCGGCAGCCACCAACGCTGCAGCAAGCAATTTCGCATGATCCGAGAAAACGGGCATCCTCGCACGGAAGTGGGGTCGAACTTCTCCGTTTCCTTCGAGAACTTTTTGAAGCCAGCTCGTGGTGAGCTTCCTTCCGACATGATCCAGCGGTGGTGGCATGCGTCCTTCGTCGCCGATGTCGACTTGTTGCACGTTCTCAAAATAAGGCACTTGGGCTAGACCGACGCCACCGCGGCCACCGCGCTGGTGGCATGCGTAGCAGTTGAGCTGTAAAAGTTTTTGCTCTGGCCGGTCATGGACGCTTGTCGAACTCGCATGCTGTAAGTCTGCAATGCTTTTTTTCAACGCATTTTTTTGACGATCGCTGAGCTCATATTGCGGAGTTGATTCGTTGCCAACAAGGCATCCTCGATCGTTCCGCGACACGTCGAGTTCCATCAGCGGTTTCGCGAAACGAGGCGCGATCCCTGGCTGAGCATGGCAGTTGACGCAAGCAAGCTGCTCGAAAAACTTTTTACCGCGAGCGATAAGATCCGCATCGCTCGATGCATTTGCAGTGACATCGTTTAGAAGCGACAATTTCAGGGATATGAAATCTCGCAGAAGATACGCCGCGATATCAGCTGCTTCGTGCGGTTGCAGTTTCAAGCTCGGCATGCGCCCCGAGGGCCGTACCAAATGCGGTGCGATCAAGAACATCGACATCGAGCGAAGAGTATATTTTCTTGCTACATCGCTCATCGGTACCGGCTGGACGGGTTTCGGAACCACCAGTCCCATCTCCTCCAGTTCGTCAGGTTCCAATCCGAGGCTTTCGATTTTGCGTTCGAGATCCGATGGAGTTGTCTTCGTCAATTGAAAGTCCGCATCGACAGCATGGCACGCGACGCACCCGATCTCATGATACAGCTCGCGGCCTCGATCCCGGTCACCCTTCAACCAAAACTCGTGTGCCACCGGGTTGCCACCCGAAGCGACAATCTTGGGCTCAACGGCTTCCGATGTCGAGAGGTACGCTAACAACGCATCGATCGCCGCGGATCTTGCGCTTTCCGGAATCTGATGCAACAAATGTGGCATCAACCCGCCAGGCTTTGATTCGCTCGGGGCATTCAAATAGCTGCGAACCCAACTTGGTTGCAATCGTGTAAGAACACCATTCAGCTCAGGCCCACCTTTAGGGCTCAGCCATTTCTCTGCCTGATGACACGCCGTGCAACTCAGCTCCGTCAGCAATAATTCGCCTGCATCTGAATCCACCGAGTCACTCTTAGAAAAGAAGCGGTCATATCCCGCAACAAACGGTTCCCGTGCAACAGTCCAGGCAGGAAAACTCCCGAGGCAACCAATGATCGCAATCGTAACGAAACAACCAATCGACCTTCGCATGCTAATCTTGGCCATTATTTGCGTAGATGGAGAATATGCGTAGAGTTATACCGTAATCCGAAAAAACAGACTGTCGTAGCTACGTTCGCCAGAACGT
>JANPLJ010000932.1:0-5785 GCA_031426475.1 Pirellulaceae bacterium
CCCTGATCAAGAGCCGTAACCTCGACGAAATCGCTCACTGTGATCTAGCCGTTCTTCGAGATGCGAAGAACGCAGCGCCAATTGCCGATCTACCAGCGCCATCCGAACTTGCACCGCAATGCAGCTTCCTAAAAACAGCCAGTGGTTGGGTCGTAACCGCAAGCGGTGGAGTGCTCGTCGATTCTTGGTCGGTAGTATCCAAAACCAAGGAGAACAATGACCTGAACGCAGTTCGAGAGCGTGCCAAGGCGACGAAAAGCATCTGGACCTGGAACTAGGCGACCGCCTAAATCTCGCGATTCTTTGGCATCCGCAAGAGCCTGAAGCGTAAGCGAAGAACTTTTGTTTTACTCTGTTCTCGGTGGATCAACGACGATTTCGAGTCGCTTCTTTCGCTGTCGACTCGTCGCTTACGTTCGCTCTCGAATCGTCGCTTACGTTCGCTCTCGAATCGTCGCTTACGTTCGCTGTCGAATCGTCGCTTACGCTTCCGGCTCTTGTATTTCCCCGAGAAATCCATCTTTACCCAAACTGCCGAAGTCTGCTACGCTGGGGAAGGACCCAAGGGAACAGCGTACGCTTAGCCGCGTTGCTTCCCTCCAATGAATGATTCATCACCGGCCAAGGAGGAGCCTTTCCGATGCGACTTGTCAGCTTAGATATCGACCCACACAATCGAGCGAACCGAATTCATCTCGGACCATTTGTATCGGGTTTAAATGCCGTTTGGGGACCCCGAGGGGCTGGTAAGAGTACCATTGCCAAGTTCATTCGAGGCTTGCTCTACCATCGTCATCGCGATGCCAGCGGTTATGGACAAGACGCCGTCGACGGCCTCGTTGGCTCCCTTCAATGGGCGGACAATGCGGGGAACACACGAGTGATCTCGTCGGCCGATGCAGTCAATGAACGCGACTATCGATTTGCAGCTCCTTATTACTACGGCCAGCAAAAATCTTCGCTTGCCGACGCTGCCTACCCGGACTCATCCGCTGGCGATCAACCGTGGCATCGCATCGGCGGCGAGGTCTACGATGCGGTCTTCTGCGGTCGATTGGGCGAAACGCTGCCGGAACGATTGTGGCAGGCGGCTCGCGAACTGGGAATTCACGTTGCGACGGGCAATGAACAGGATGAAACCTTCCGAAGGCTCAAGGCCGAAGAATATCGGTTGCAGCAGCGGCTTCATCATTTGCGAGTCGACGATCGCGATCGAGTATGGTGGGCAGCTGAACGCGAACGCCTCGCCGCTCGATTGAACGAGATCGGTATGCTTCCAGAGTTTCATGGATTACCAATCACGGCTGCAACGACAACCGCAGCGATGGGTACATCAGCCGCCCCCGTTAGCCATTTGCAATACCGAGAATGGGAATCTCAACTCGTCCAGCATCGTGCAGAGCAATCGGAACTGTTGGCACGCGAAGCCGAGCTGTCGAGACAGCTAATCGCGCGTCGAGGAGGACATCATCATTCCGACATATCTTCGCTTGAAGATGCATCGGCAGTCCCATCCAGCAATGGTCGCTATCCTCGATCATCCAGCGTTCATCGAGATCACTATGGAACATGGGCCGGATACGCAAAGCCGCCTCGCCAAGTTCGAGACTATGGCTGGGAAGGGCCAGAAAACACCTCTGCGGCCTCCAACGAAGCGCTCGAAGCCGATTATGCGACGGTTCGTAACCGCATCGCACACTTGGCTCGATTGATCGATGACATCGAAGGAAAGCTTGCAAGCCGTCGCAGCGTTGTTTCGGATCGCGCGACATCTGCATGGGAATCAGAAGAACTTCGAGCTCGACTTTCGTATGCCGAAGAAGTCCTCAAGAGCTGGGATTTGTACGAGCAAACACGACGTCGCTTGGCAGAAGTGCAAGTGCAATTGCAAGGTCATGGCCCCTACCACGAAGCGGTTCGCGGATCATTCCTCCAGTGCGTCGAACGTTATGTGCGAGAGCTTTCGGCCGGCGCCTTACGTCGACTTCCAACTTGGGCACTCGAAGCCCTTCGACGCGATCTAGGCTATGCGGCTGGCCTTTCGAATCAAGGGCGGCTAGAAAGCTATCGCGAAGTCTACCGCGATTATCGGGCCGACGCGAAGAAGATCGATTATCCGGTCCCTCCATCGCAATCTTCCGAACGACAATTGGTCGAGCTGGCCGTTCGAATGGCGATTCTTGAATCAGCCGCTCATCGTATTGGACGCTTGCCATTGATCTTGGATGACGCTTTGGATGGCTTCCATGGTCAGACGCTCGATCACGTCGTTCGCGTTTTGATCGAGTTTGCTCGCCAAGGCCAGCAAGTGCTTTTGATGACGAGCGAACAAGAAGTTGCCGAACGAGTTCGTGTACATCACGGCTGGGTCGCTCATCTGAACCACGCTCCAACCGAAGCAGATTCACGTGTGCAGGCTCCGGTCGCTTATCGCGAGCCTACTTATGTTCCGCATTATACTCCGGCGCTCCGACCGGTAGCCGCTTATGATGACTACGCGCCTAGTTTGGCTGAAGTAAATGCTCAACTTTCGGCAGCTGCATCGAATCCATTCGAGGTTGCAGCGCATGCAGTTCGTCCCATCCCGACGCCTGATATCTATCGATACGCAGACTATCCGAGATCAGCACCTGCTCGTGGCCCGATCGCCTCACCGACCGCCGGACGGTTTTTCCTTTCGGAACGAAGTCGAGTTGAAGACGCGCCCGGAATGAATTCCATCCTCGGGAAAGGGGCTCGATCGCTCGGAGTAGAGACCGTCGGTCAATGGATTGCGACCGATCCCCATTGGATCGCCGAACATCTAGGACCAACGATCACTTCTGTCGAAGCGATCATTGCGAGACAAACGGAAGCACGTCTCATGTGTGGCGTGCCACAACTGCGGGCCTTTGACGCACGTGTGCTTGTGGGTTGTGGCATTCGAACACCTCAAGCGCTTGCTCAGATGCATCCTGGCCGATTGCTGCAAACCGTTGAAACTTTTTTGACGACGCCAGCAGGGCAAGAAATTCTTCGAAGCGGAACAAGCTACGAACTCTCGCGAATCACAACCTGGATTGCGTCTGCGAGACGGTCGCTTTATCGAGATGAACCTGCAGAACGTCGCCAACGGATTCGAACCCGTGACGAACGCCAAAGTTCGCGTCGAGCATCTTCGAATCATTCCGACGAACGTAGAAGCCGAAGGAGCGATCGTGATCGCGACTACGCAGCGCCACTCTCGAAACCAGCTTTTGTAGCGATGCAGGTCGAAGCCGCGCCTTCGCCAACGCGTGCTGCAAGTCCGGTAACCTCATCGCATCGCTTTTACTTGGAACTCGATAGTGCGGTCGTCAATGCTCCCAGTATCGGACCACGCATGGCGGAAAGTCTGAACGCTCAAGGTATTCGTACGGTGCGAGACTTCTTGAACGCTTCAGCCCAAACAGTCGCCAGCCACTTAGCCGAAAAACGAGTTACAGCGGAAACAATTCTCGATTGGCAACGACAAGCAACGTTGGTCTGCCGAATTCCTAATCTTCGAGGCCACGACGCACAGATGTTGGTTGCCTGTGGTGTAACATCTCCTGAGCAGTTGCTCGCCGCGAACCCATCAGATTTGCATGCGGCGGTTAGCACCTTTGCATCCAGTAAAGCGGGCCAAAGACTGCTGCGAGGATCGGCCGGTGCTGATCTCGATGAAGTCAAACACTGGATCTCGTGGTCGCAGCAGAGTCGAACGTTGCGGGCTGCCTAAGGTACGAGGCAATGCGTGCTTGATCGACGTAAGCTTGTTATTCAGTTGGCAACTCTCGGAGCGTTGTGTTCGACTGGGTTTTCCCAGTCAACTTCGCCCGATGGCGAATCGGATCTATTCGATTACTTGGGCCGATTAGATCCCGATACAAGCGAACGTCCGACGGATCAGCCAATCGCGTTGCCCGATTCCCTCAACCAATTCTCTCAAGAACTCTTTGGTTCAAGGACACCTGAACTCGATCAGTATGTCCGTTGGCTCGTCCTCAAGAATCTGCCACCGGCTTACGAAGACAATCGAAAGTGGGGACTTCAAAAGGAGGTCTACGATGGCTTTCGATTCCGCCGCGAAGGACTCAAGATCGAGACTGAACGCAAGTATCGAACGGTCAAGCATGGTACTTGGTCCAGATACTACGTCCAATTAGTCGACCCGGCAAACAAATTGGTGTTGCGGGTCGATCGCCTCGAGCCAATTACGGAAGACCGAATCGCGGTGGAAGTAACCCTGGAAGCGCCATTGAAAGCATTCGGCAGGATCAGCCAATGGCAACGCAACGTACAGTTGATCAGCCTGTCAACGAATGCGGATGCCGCAGTGCGAATATGGGTCCAAGCCGAAATTGGCATACGAACGAATCCCCTCGTATTTCCTCCGGAAATTCAATTTGCACCTTTAGTCAAAGACGCGAAGGTTCAACTCACGGAATTTGAAGTCCATCGCATCAGCCAAGTCAGTGGGCCACTCGCCGAGCAGCTTGGCAAAGGAATTCGGAACGTCGTCGATGATCGCCTTGAAGACTACTCCGACAAACTGGTATCAAAGATGAACCAGCAGCTTGCCAAGCAACAAGATAAGCTGAAGGTTTCGGTCGGACAGGAAATTCAGTCCATGGTGCAAAGCTGGACCGTTTCCAAAACGCCCGACTGGGATCTAAAAACCGAAGCTCGCTGACAAAAAACGGCTCTAGGCGAACGAACGTAGCTGAAGTCGCCAGACTTTGGAGGCACCTTGGTTTCCCATCGCCTTTCGAGCCTCATCCAAATTCTGACGAATTCGGCTACCAAAACTGGAGCTCGGCTATTCGAGTTCGATCGGATGAACCAGTCGGAGACGCACGGTTTAGACGCCAATCCGCTTCAGTACCGCCGCTAACGTTGGCTCGAGCGCCAACGCGCTCGCCTTGAGGCCTTGTAATTCCTTTGGCCACAAGTCGATCTCGATGCGACTCTTGGCTCCGGTTCTTCCAACAATAGTTGGGACCGACAACGCCACATTTCGAATCCCGTAGCAGCCACCGTCTTGCACCGTGCTGACTGGAAGAATTCGCTGTTTGTCCAGAATGACCGACTCAATCACATCGCGAATTGCAATCCCAACCGCAAAGCCAGCTCCGCCCTTCTTCGCAATACACTCAGCTCCCGAGCCCTTCGTTCGCTTGAAGATATCAGCGGCATGTTGAGGCGACCATCCAGGATACTTTTCGAGCGATAGCGAGCCGACCGATGCGCTAGACCAGATCGGAACCATACTGTCGCCATGTTCACCCAAGATCATCGCCCGCGTTTGCGTCGGCGGTGACTTTAGATGATTTGCAATCAGCGAACAAAATCGTATCGTATCCAACTGAGTCCCCAGTCCAAGCACTTGCGTCGCTGGTAACCCGAGTTTATTCGCGGCAACATACGTCAATATGTCGACAGGATTCGAAACAACCAACACAATCGCCGACGACTTCGGTCCCGCTTGTTTGATTTGATCGAGAATCGATACGAATAAGTCCGTGTTGCGATTGATCAAGTCCAGTCGCGATTCATCAGGCTTGCGACGAAGGCCGGCCGTAATGCATATGACATCGCTGGACGGTATATGTTCATACGAGCCAGACGAGATCACTTGATCGGCAATGCTTGGCGTGCCGTGCAAAATATCCAACGCATGGCCTTCGGCAAGGTTCGCGTTGAGATCCAATAAAGCGATTTCTCGCGCGACACCTCCACATTGCAATGCGAAAGCGGCACAAGATCCGACAAGGCCACCGGCCCC
>JANPLJ010000933.1:0-4701 GCA_031426475.1 Pirellulaceae bacterium
CTGTTGACCGACGGTAAAGCCGCCAGCAATTCTTCTCCATAGCACCATCGCCTCGGCTGCGTTCGAAGGATGTTTTAATTTTCCTTGCACGACTCGCCACGTCAAAGCGACTCGCCAATCATCTGCCGCATAGCCGTATCCCGGGCGCAAGCAGAATCCGAGCAAGTTGAGCCAACGCGATTCAAGTGCGGGCGAACGCTTCTGTTGGGGATCCACTTCGATCAACGCTTGCCACATCGATCGCAATAGTGAGGGCTTCCATTCGTAGCGAGCGATTCCGGATGCGTTTGAAAGGTTTTTAACGAGATTTTTTGCCGATTCCCCCGAAGCTTCGGAGGAAAATGCGGCTTGAATCGTGACGTTCGTCAAGTTGATCAGTTCGCTATCGACAATCCCAGATTGTTCAAGAGTTCCAGTGTGCGCAATTCGATCGGTTTCGACGGTACTTCGCAGGTCAAAAGCCAACCGCCATCGCGTCTGTGATTCTATGTTGCCGTCGATCGCTTCACCTGACTTTGTAGCGGTTGCGAGCGACAGGTCGAGAGTCCCAATTTCGGTAAGCTCGGATTCCAAAACGATCGGCACCCATGCAGCGCGTTTATGGCGAGAAGATTCCAATACCGTTTGAATCGCCGGCAGCGGACGCATATGCTCTTCATCAATGGGGACGATATCTCCAGCATGATGAATCAAGTTCGTACTCGACACATAAATCGGAAACTTTATCGGCCGGCCGATTTCCAGTTGAAACGGATGCTCGGCCAGCACGAACCGGTCGAGTGGAATCGCATCGCCTGGCATTACACACAACGCTTCGGGCGGATCGTCGTTGACCTGGAGATAATACGACCGAGCTAGCCGTGCATCGATGCGAACACCTTCACCACGTCGCACGAGGCCAAAGTAGGCGGCACCGATCGCGACTGCCAGATCCAATTGACTTGCTTCGAGCTCGCCGATATCGGTCGCGGGCCCGTTCGGGTCGGCTGTTCCGAACCAAGCCTCAAGCTGACCCTTCAAGCGATCGCGTATCTGTTGCGACTCGAGAACCCCTCCGTTAAAGAGAACCCAGTCGGGTCGCGCTGCCCGACGATCGGAAATCGCTTGCTTCGATTCTTCGGGGCGTCCGTCCCACCGATGTTCCCAAAGAAAGGACGCGAGATGTCGAGTGATCGCCGCGTCCGAAGCATAAGGAAGCCCAAATTCGAATAGCCCCCCCTCAGACTCAGAGGGCTTGGAATCTAAGGCGACGTTCGGAAAGAACCCGTCTAACAAAGTCTGTTGAGCCATTTGCGCAGTTACGTCGACCGATCGAACATTCCCAATCAATCTGCTTCCACGACCAGCGATCGCGATCGCATAGTGCGACGGAGCGTTCCTTCCTAGCAATGTTTCCTTGGCGGCACGACATTGATGGCGTAGCGACTCGAATTCTTTATGCCCCATCGGCTCGGATGTACTGCTGGGTGCCCCAACTGCGAATAGTGGTTCCACTGCTTTGGCTAAAGCGAGATCTAAGTTGTCACCTCCCAGCATCAAATGATGCCCGACCGCAACACGATGAAGACCGAATTTGTCCTGCTCCTCTTCGCGGACACGAATCAACGTGAAATCGGTGGTTCCACCTCCGATATCGCAGATCAGTACAGTATGCCCCGGAAGGATCGTCGTCTGCCAATCTTGCTCGTGCTTGGAAAGCCAAGCGTAAAAAGCCGCCTGTGGCTCTTCGATCAAAACGATCTTCGGCAATCCCGCCAGTTTCGCAGCCTCAATCGTCAGCTCGCGCGCCACTTCATCAAACGACGCCGGCAACGTAATGATGACTTCACACGAGGCCAGCGGATGGTGGGGATGTGCCAAGTCCCAAGCCATCCGAATGTGATTGAGATAATTGCTGCTAGCAACGACCGGCGAGAGTCGCTCGGCGTCTACGTCGCCGTGCCACGGAAGAATCGAAGCGGTTCGATCGACTCCGCTATGACACAACCAACTTTTGGCCGACGAAATCTGGCGGCCTGGTGATTGAAGGCCCCGATCCCGAGCCAGCGCGCCAACACAATAGCGGCGATTTCCCATGGGGGTGGACGGCAAGGTTTTGAGTTGCGTCGCCTCCTGTGGCGTCCATTCAAAGTAGAAAGAAGGCAACGTCGTCCGCTTCTCCATCGTCTGCCAATCGACAAGTTGCGGAACCAAGAAGACTTGCGGTTGACGATCCGTTTTTTCCGTGTCGACAAACGCCACGGCGCAATTCGTCGTGCCGAGATCGATACCGACGATAAATCGCGGAACGGCTGGTTGTTCCAGTGTATCCAATCCTTTTTCCGAAGGCATCTCAGTTAGACTCCGATGCCTTCTTCGGTTGCCCAATAGCCACCGCGTTGATGATCACAACGCAGTCGTTGAGCCGATTCGCTTGCGATAATGGTGCCACGTGGTCCCGTCCCATCATCGACGAACACCGTTTTGCCGTTCACGATCGTTCGTGTTGGCCATCCGGTTAACGTCGTTCCATGCCACGGCGACCACCCTGCCTTGGTGAACTGCAATTCGTTCTGAATTGTTTTCCTTCGATTCGGATCGACAATGACGAAGTCTGCTGCATAGCCTACTTCGATGCGGCCTCGACCTACCAATCCCCAAACGCGCGCCGGAGCGTCGCTCGTCCAACTCGCAATTTGTTCCCAAGTGCAACGCCCTTGGTGAGCTTGGTTGAGCAGCAGTGCCAAGCAATTCTCGATCGCTGGCAATCCACTCGGTGATCGCGGATAGGGCTCTTGCTTTTCAACAAGTGTATGCGGTGAATGATCCGTAGCGACCACTTGCACGATACCTTGCGTGAGCGCTTCCCAAAGCAATTGGTTGTCGCGTTGGCTCTTGATCGACGGATTCATCTGAATCAAGCTTCCAAGTCTTGCATAATCATCGATATTGAAAAAAAGATGATGCGGGCATACTTCGGCAGTGATATAAGGTCTTCCGTCGGCCAGAAGAGGTAGCTCGGCAGCCGTGCTGACATGCAGTACGTGGAAACGATGATGATGCCGCTTCGCCAAGTCGAGAGCACGACGAGTTGCGATCACAGCCGCCTGTACATCGCGAACCTTTGAATGATCCGCAACGGTGACGTTGGCGCCAAGACTGGCAAGATTATTGCGAACCGTCGTTTCGTCTTCGCAGTGGGCACAAATCGGCAACGTTGTCTCGGCAAAGATGCGTTCCAAGGCACCTTGTTCGTCGACGAGCAAATCGCCGGTGCTGGAACCGATAAAGATCTTGATTCCAGGAATGTTATCTGCGAGTTTGAGTTCGTCGACGTTGGTTGTCGTGGCCCCCATGTAAAAACCGTAGTTGACCAACGATTTTCGGCGGGCGATTTCATACTTTGCGGCCAGTAATTCTCGAGTTGTCGCCGAGGGTTTAGTATTGGGCATTTCTAGGAAAGATGTCACCCCGCCTGCCGCACATGCTTGCGACGCGGTCGAGAGATCTTCTTTATGAGTCAAGCCCGGCTCACGGAAATGAACTTGATCGTCAATCACCCCTGGCAGCACTACTTGCCCAGAGCAATCGAGAACCTCATCCGCCGTAGTCTGATTCGGAGCATCGACGGCTAGGATACGTCCATCGTTTACCAGGATATTGGTTTCTGCTCGGCCTCCTGGTAGGATCACGGTTGCATTGCGGATAAGTAGGCTAGCCATCGAATGTATCACTTCTATCTGGAATAACGATCATGTTTCGCGAATCTCGGTACATCATTGTCTCACTAATTCTAGCCTCATGTATGGGGTTTAGACGAGATGGCCTTGCTCAGCAAGCGCTGGGGCCGGATTGGTCGCGACGCACCGAGCAAGCGTTGGCTGAGGGAAGAAACGACGAGGCGATGCAAATTGTCGACCAAGTCGTAGCGACGGCACCGCAACAACCTCGGGTCTATGTCATGCGAGGAATGGTGTACTTCCGATTGGGTCGGATCCAAGAGTCGTTAGCGGATTTCGATAAAAGTATCGAACTGGAACCATCTTCGAAGCCCGAATGTTGGCAGCGAGGCATTTCGCTATATTATCTTGGCCGTTACGACGAAGGACGAGAGCAGTTCGAAGTTCATCGTAGCGTCAATGCAAGCGACGTCGAGAATCCATTTTGGCATTTCATGTGTGTGTCGAAAATGGAAGGCATCGAAGTCGCCCGAGCGAAACTGCTGCCATGTGGCCCCGATAGCCGTTCGCCGCTGATGGAGGTTTTGGAGATGTTGCGAGGCAAGATGGAGCCAGAACAAGTTTTGGCGGCGGCGAACGCCGCGCATGGAGGCCCCGAAGGAAAGTCGCTCGCCAGATTTTACGGCAACCTTTATGTCGGGTTGTACTACGATTGTTTGGGTAAGCTTGATCTAGCGAAACAGCACTTAGAAAAGTGTATCGCCGAAAAGAATGGCGGATACATGCGAAATGTAGCTCAGATCCACTTGGCACATCTCGCGTCAGCTAAGCGGTAGCGTACGTCGGATCGAAATGTAGAACAATTGTCCTCAATTGTTCAGAAGTGATGGGCGACTCTGAACAATTGAGGACAATTGTTCTACATTCGTCCAACTTTTCGAACCCAAATGATGGCTCGCATCGAATTTGGGACAGTCGAACTATACCAAAGCCACTATCGCAGGTTATTGTATGCATCTGCGATAATCCTCGTATGTTCGGT
>JANPLJ010000934.1:0-4137 GCA_031426475.1 Pirellulaceae bacterium
TGTGCATCGTGCCTCGCAAGAAAGGAGATTTTCCTGAGACGTAGTTCTTTACTTGGCCGACAAAGTCGTCACCCGGGGTCAATTGGATATCCAACCCCATTCCCTGGTACGTAGAACCGCTTTTCGTTTTCATGTCACCGTTTGCCAGAAACGTCGCGACATCGCCCCCCCAAGTAATGTAGGGGACTTGGATCGTCGTCCCTTTGGCGACTTCCTGCACCCTAGCGGGAACAACCAACGACTTGAAGTTTTCTTGGGCATGGAGAGTCGAAAAGAGCAATTGCGATAAGAGAGCAACTGCTTCCACGAGCAGCCAAACGGTACCGCGCGAGCATCGTAAACGGTGCGAAATTGTTTGCATTTCTGATTCCTTGAGATGGTCTGATTGGTCCGAAGTCTAACGACTTCGGCTACGATTGCAAAACTGAATTCCCCATGGCGAGAATCGGCTAACGAACGCCAAGTAGTTCTAATTGGCGGATTTCGTCTTCCATCTGGGCGCGCTGAGCGTCGGTGACATTCGGATCGGGCATGAGCGAGCGTCGGGTGCAGTTGATCAAGGCTTGAAGCGTCTGATAGCGTCGCGTTTGCTGGATGGCAGGCGACAAGAAATCGTAAACGATCGCCTTCAAATCCGCTTCGTCCTTGGGCGGAATTGCTTTAAATTGACTTCGAAGTGCTGCATAGCCCGCCGATGAAAAATCCTTGTCGAGCCCTTCTTCATCGAGCCATTTTACCAGATCGTCGGTCGCAATCCCGGTTGGCTTAATCATCCAACGGATAAAATCTAAACGGTCTTGTCCGACTGGATCAAGGATCGGGATGATCAAATCGCCAACCCGTCCGGGCCTCCGGATATCGGGGGAAAGCAGGTGAATTCGTGCGGTCATGAGCAGCCAAACGACTTTTCCACGTAGCTTGGGGTCGCTCATCATTGCCTGGATCTTTCCCGTTAAACGCCGCTCCGTTTCGTGAGCCCCTTCGCCCACACCGCCAAATTGCGTGTCGGCCTCATCGACAAAGATAACGACTTTCTCAAGTGCTTCTAAAACTCGCCTAAGCCGTTCGAAAATCACGTCCGTTTGCCCAAACCATTGGCTACGAATATTCTTGAGCACCAATACGGGCATGCTCAGTTCGGCTGCTACGGCTTCAAAAATAAAGGTTTTACCACCACCGATCGGGCCCGCGATGGCAGCTCCCGGGAGGGCTCGGTCATCTCCCAACTGCATTCGCGGAATTAGATACGTGTTGAGAAACTCCTTGAGTTTTGAAAAGCCAATCACATCTTTGAGGCCGTGCTCCGGCTTCTTGAATTCGATCACATCTTCGCCGAGTTGGCTTTGAATGAATTGCTCAACTTGCAATGTCGTGTCGCTGCGTTGGATCTGCTTCCCGGCGTAGTCTGCCGCCAGCATGAGTTGCCGCATTGCGTGGAGACTCAAGCCCGCCGTCGCTTCCCCCAACATGTCGATCGGTTGTTCGATCGATTTCTTTCCAGATTGTGCAAAATGCCATTGAGCGAAATGCTTTCGAGATGCCGTATCCGGAGACGGAATATCGACCGAGAGTACTTGCGGAAGTCTCGCGATTCGCGGATGAATTAACGAACGCGACTCGGCAATCAAGACAACCGTGTCGCGACCTCCGAAGAACGCTGGATCGCTGAACCAGTCGGTCACCACGGCGACACGCCTTGATTGGGTATCGTTCATCTTCGAGACATCACCATCGCCTGATGGCAGCAGCATGTCCGCGCCTTCAATGATAATCAACAAGTTTTCTTTCATCGTTGCCCGGGAACAGATCGTTAGCTGGCGAAGAAACTCGAGGGCCTGAGTCGCATTCCCGAGGGCATCGCGCAAGTATTGATCGAACTCCCGGCGTCGAAGATCAAACTTCGAACCATCCTGGAGGAGTTCTTTCATCGGCATCGCATCGACCGTTGTCCCATTCTTCCAGGCAGCCCAGGCATCCCGCATCTTCGCTTTGGCTTCATCGGTGAGCCGGATCGGGCCGTTCAGCTCGTAAATAATGTGGATTAGACCAGGCGATTCCGTCTTCGATTGGAGAAATGGAATCAATGGAACATATTGCTTGCCGTCGAAGTACAAGTCGTAGATGCTTCCGCCGAGTACGATCGAACGCGCCTGTCCAGAGTTGATGATCCTAGCCAACTGGCCATAAAACGGATAAGACGTTTGAAGCAAATCGGTCGTTGGAACATTCAGCAGTTCAGTACCCACGCGTCATCAACTCCTTGATTTCCAAGAATCATTAGCTCGAAGGCTTTATTCGTATTGCTCAGAGTTTAATGGAAAAGAGCAAACCTAGCCACAGTCATGCGCGCGGTGGTCCCGCGACTCCGTTCGCGGGAAGCAGTGTCAGCGAACGGAGTCGCTGACCCACGAGCGACGCGTTTACGAGGCGTCGAGTAGCTTACTGAACTCACGCATCCAAGCAGGATGTGCAGGCCACGCCGGCGCGGTCACTAGATTGCCTTGGACATGCGCTGAATCAAAGCCTGCGGACGGCGGCATGTATTTGCCACCACCGAGCTCGACTTCGAATCGACAGGCTGGGTAGCTGCTGCACTCCCTGTCTTTGAGAACACCTGCCGCAGCTAATATTTGCGGTCCATGACAAATGGCAGCCACCGGTTTGTTGGCTTGAAAAAAATCCCGAACGAGGTTCAGGACAGCATCGTTCAGTCGCAAGTACTCCGGAGCTCGTCCCCCAGGGATGACCAAGGCATCGAAATCCGAAGCCTTGGTCGTCGAGAAATTTCCATTCAACACAAACCGATGACCAGGCTTTTCCGAGTACGTCTGGTGACCTTCGAAATCGTGAATGGCAGTCGCCACGTATTCCCCCGGTACCTTCTCAGGACAGACTGCAACGCAGTCGTGTCCAAGCATCAAAAGCATCTGCCACGGAACCATGACTTCATAGTCTTCAACAAAGTCTCCGATCAGGAACAATACTCTTTTCGTGCTCATCTTTACCTTTGTTCAATGGCCATTCCTTGGATTACAGCTTAATGCTTCCCTACGCTTAGTGGCTTGTACCCACCTATCGATTTGAAGTAGATCAATAAAAGCAAGTAAATAACGGCCATTGTCGCCGGGATGAAAGAATCGGCCTTCAGTGTATGGCGATCCCCCGTCTGATCTGCCTCAACCACTGTTTTTTGATCTGGTGTCCGGTTCTCTTTTGCGTCGCGAGCCTCAGCGAGCTTCTTCCCATCGAGCCCGACAATTTCGGTCATGTTAAGGTTCAAGAATTTACTTGAAGCTCCAGCTTTGTAGGTTTCGAATAGTTCAGGACTAACTCGTTGCAGCTCCGCTCCTGCAAACCGATCTTTGCAGTAGCCAAGCCCAGGTCCACCGATCAAACCAGCCGACAACATACCGATACCTCCCATGATGGACATCGCTACGGCACCTGTTTGCGGGTAACGGTCTCCAACGACAGCAAGCATCGTAGGCCAAAAGAAAGTCTTTCCAACTGCGTAAATTCCGAGGGCCACGAAAGCCATCGTCAACGTATTCATCGTACTCGCCAAATTCAGCCCAATACATGCGATTATGGCACAAACTAGAAGGAGTCCAATCGGAGAGAGCTTCAAGTTTTTCTCGATCCAGTGCGCACAGAATCGCAAACTAAACATGATTGCAGAGGTCCAAATAAAGAGATACTTACCTTGCTCAGACGTGAAAAGGTTGCCAGTAATGTTCGTGATCCAACCATCTGTGCCGAGTTCGACGGCACCGACTAAAGCGTGCGTCACAAACAAAATGAATAACAAGAAAGACCCAATTGAAAATTTAGTAACAATCGCAACCGCAATTAAAAGGACACCGCCAATCCCGTATCCAATAACCGACGAATTCGGTAGGGACGGATACATCTCCGGCAAGAACTTCAGAATATCGCCAAAGAAGAGGGCGACGAGGTAGCAAGCAACAAGCGATCCGACGATGCCGATCGGCTTATACATTTCAACAAAGCTCGCTCCTTTTGCCGCAGCTTCCGATTTGGGGAACTTCTGGCCCAAGAACATAAGCGCGTAGATAACTGTCGGAACCAGATAGAGCGCCAACTGATACTTCCAGTGGAGCTGGAGTTTGTCGTCAA
>JANPLJ010000935.1:0-2276 GCA_031426475.1 Pirellulaceae bacterium
CAAAACAAGCCCAGGAAACAACTTAAAAGCTGGACGATCTCCCAGAAGACTGGGGAGAGGGGGGGAACAGGTTCATGTTTTCTTCGAGAGCAACGGAATAAAAATCGCATCAATACATTTTTCGCAAACTGATCTTTGTCGCACAGCCCACGCTCTACCTCCCGCCACGCCGTAAAAGATTTTCGAAGTGGAACTCGCCGGAGTTCCCGCATCGATCGCCCCGAAAGGGAACTCTGGCGAGTCCAGCTACATTCAAAATCTGCTACTTTGACATGGCTACGATGATTCTGGAACACATCCCGCCGATTTACATCCGCCTCCCAGTAATCGTCGCCAACCACCTTTTTCTGCAGACTGTAAAATGGCGAGATTCACCGCGAGGGTTTGTCGGGCCTCGTCGATGGTGCAAAGTGGCTTCGTTCGCTTTTCGACGGCATCCAGAAACGCGTTGGCCTGCGCGATGAACAATCCATCGCGTTCCAAGGCGGGCATCGCTTCGTCATGCCACTGGCTGCCTGGCTCGATCATCCATCGCCACCTGTTTTCGTGGAATTCAAATCGCGCAGTCCCTTTCGTGCAGATCACCGTAATCGTCGATTCATTGGGGGCCTGATGTTGATTGAGATTGAAGCAACCCATCACTGATCCGTGGCGTGTCAGTACGTGCGTCGTATCCTCGACATCGACTCCTTCAAGGCATTGATGATCGATATCGGCGACGAGCTTTTCAACGGGACCTACCAGCCATTCGCCGGCATTGATGACATGTGTCAACGCATCTTGTACGGCACCTCCGCCGGTTTCTCGTTTGTTGTAGTAGATGTCGCGATAGGCCGGTCGATAGAGCGGAAAGTGTTGACCGGATTGAGCAACGATCGTAAGCGGGCGACCGAATTGACCTTCGACAATCGCGCGTCGCATTGCTTGAAGGGCTGGATGACTGCGATACACATACGCCACGCCAGCAGTAACATCTCGATCGTTGACGCTTTGAATCAACGCGTCGACTCCTTCCAACGATGTGCTGAGCGGTTTTTCGATAAGGACGGACATCCCTCGATCGACCGCTTGTTTCGCCATAGCAATATGCCACTGAGCGGGCGTGCAAATGATCGCGATATCTGGTCGCGTCGCCACCGCATCTTCGTAGTTCGCGAACGCGGCCTCGATTCCGTATCGTTCGGCAATCGCTACACGGAGTTCTGCATTTAGCTCGCAAACCGATACGATTGCGCGACCCGTATTGCCAAAGCATCGTACGTGTCGTTCACCGATCGAGCCGACACCAACGACAAGAACCCGCTTCATCGTATTCATGCTTGCTTTCCAATTCGAGAAGCGATTTCGGCAAGCCGATTCTCATACGTAAAACCTAACGCCGCATAGTTGCTTTGGATCGCTTCCAGGCCACGCTTGAGGATTAAGATGTCGGCGTTGTGACAGATAAATAGAGCACCCAGATCCATCAGCTTTCGAGTATGCTCGGGACTTCCACTTACCGTCCCCCACCATTTACCAGCCTTCTTTGCGGCAGCCGAAATCGTTTCGTAGGCGCCTTGAATGATCGGATGATCGAACTGATAAGGAATACCGCTCAGGACGCTCAGATCACCAGGACCTAACATCAAGCAATCAACACCGGGAACGCGTGCGATCGCTTCCGCATTTTGCAGAGCCGACTGCGATTCGAGCTGGATGATCAGAAGCGTATGTTCATTGGCAAGTCTCAAATAGTCGGGCATCGAAACGCTACCGAAATTCGCGTCCGCGTTGGCTCCATCTACGCCGCGTTCTCCCATCGGAGCGAACTTGGCCCAGCGCACGACCTCGGCTGCTTCCTCGGCGGTTTCGCACCGTGGATACATGATTCCTTGAGCGCCAACCTCCAGCAAGCGACTCATTCGCATGTATTCACCTTTGGCAGGGCGTGCGATGATGTCAGAAACACCCACACGTGCTGCTCGCATCAAATTGGCCGCCATATGTTCGCCAACAGTTCGATGCTCGAGATCGATCCAGATCCCATCGAAGCCCATCAGGCTGGTCATCTCATAAACGGCTGGATCGGCGAAGTGGCAAGTCACGACCATCGCCGGCTTACCTTGTCGCATTTTTTCTTTGACTCGCGAAAATCGCATGAATGGGTCCTGTTTCGTAGTGTTCGGAAAATCGCCTATAGTGGAAACTCTCGATCCTGCATCTTCGAAACTTCGATGACTTGGCGATGATATCGATCTTGCCACTGCAAAGCTTCCTCGGATGTGTAACGATAAAAT
>JANPLJ010000936.1:0-3131 GCA_031426475.1 Pirellulaceae bacterium
CGACGCCGGAGGACTCTTCGTCTTGAACTCGAATGTTCGGTCCGAGTAAACCGAAACGACGACCGGAATGGGAGTTCCGTTGTATTCGCGAGTTCGCTCGTTGAATTGCGAAACGAACTGCCCCAAGTTCACACCGAACTTACCGAGCGAGGTACCGACGGGAGGAGCAGGCGTTGCCTGGCCTCCCGGCACCTGAAATTTTGCTTGTCCAACTAACTGCTTGGCCATGTTAGGCTTACCTACCGATCAAATGACTTTTGAGTTTTTCAAATGGAATGTTGATAACGCTAGACGCCGAACCGAAAGGAACCGCGGCCAACCGTATGCCGACCGCTAAATCGTCTCAATCTGCCAGTGATCCAACTCAACTGGCGTGCTGCGTCCAAAAATGCTGATGATAACCGTAACGCGACCATTGGCTTCGTCGATTCGATCGACTTCGCCTTCGAGATTCTGGAAGTTACCTTCCTTGACGCGAACATGATCGCCGTTGCGAAACGGAATCGTCGTTTTGAGAGCGTGCTCCTCTTCCGCATCCGGGAACACCATCTTGATAATTCGCTCAACCTCAACGTCACTCATCGGAGTCGGCTTGCCCGCCGCGCCGGTGAAGTCGCCAATCCCTGGGGTCTCGCGAACGAGAAACCAACTCTCGTCAGTAATGCCCATTCGAATCATAATGTAGCCAGGGTAAAGCTTACGCTTCACTACCTTGCGTTTACCTGCCCGAGTAAACTCGACTACATCTTCGGTAGGCACAAGAATATCGGCGAAGAGCTCTTTCATGCCGGATAGAGCTATCCGCTTTTGAAGAGCTTCGCGAATCGTGTCTTCGCGGTTAAATGCAACCTTGAGAATATACCAACGCAGCGGTGGTTGCTCGGAAGCTTCATCAGCTGTTGATACTTGATTAATTTCGCTCACTGTCAAAACCTTCGCGCCAGTACTATCGAACCGCTTCACTAAGCCAACAAAAAGTTGTCACACCAGACAACCTATCGCCAACCGCTAGCGAATCTCCTGGCTTATGCCTTATCGAACTGGTTTCTAAAACCGTCCGACGAAGTCTTACCTAAGAAATCTTTAACCATTGGAATATTGTTACCCAGAGCAAATCATACCCGAATAACAACAACGCCAAAAATGCAATCGTGAATATAACAACCAACGAAGCCCTGTAAAGCTCAGACCAGGCTGGCCATGAAACTTTATTCATTTCGGCTTCAACCGAGATTAAAAAGTCGGCGAATCGTGGCCAGTTCACCAGCCGATAGCCAACCCACATCCCAAACAAGCAAAGGATTGCAGGGATCGCCCACTTGAGGGCAATGCCTTGAGTACCTGTTCCAAAGTTTGCGTCGATCAAGAACGTTTCATAGAAACGCCATGCTCCCAGGAAGCATGCAGCCCATATTGCCACACAGGTAACCTGACGGACCATGCGGCCTTGATTCCGCTTGTAGACCTCTGTCAGCAACAATTCGCTCCAGAAAGAGCGGGTCGTCATGGCGTCGTTGGTAGACATGGAATGGGCCTAAAGGACACGAAAGGAAATAGACAAGTTCAAGCTGAGAAAAATCTGTTGAAACAGCAGGGGCGGAGGGAATCGAACCCGCAACCGCCGGTTTTGGAAACCGGTGCTCTGCCAATTGAGCTACACCCCTGAAGGAAAAACACTGGTCGCATGCACGACCAGCGTTTTGTTCGCTCGATTTAAATCGACCATCGACCTCCGCAGCGCGAGCCCGTTCGGCTCATCGCAAACTACTCGAGGATCTTGGTAACGACACCAGAACCAACCGTCTTGCCGCCTTCTCGAATTGCAAAGCGAATGCCATCGTCGATCGCGACTTGCTTCTGCAATTCAACTTCCAGCTTGACGTTGTCGCCAGGCATGCACATCTCGGCGCCAACCAGGTTTGCGGTTCCTGTTACGTCCGTCGTACGGAAGAAAAATTGAGGGCGATAGCCGGAGAAAAACGGAGTATGACGTCCGCCTTCTTCCTTGCTCAAGCAATAGACTTCGCAGTGAAACTTCTTGTGCGGGGTAATCGAACCTGGCTTCGCAAGTACCTGGCCTCGCTCGATATCTTCTCGTTTCACACCACGAAGAAGGCAGCCGACGTTGTCACCCGCCTTGCCCTCTTTCATTTCCTTGCGAAACTGCTCGACGCCCGTTACAGTCGTCTTCTTCTTTTCTTCCATCAAGCCGACGATTTCAACTTCTTCGCCAACCTTGATTTGACCGCGCTCGATACGACCCGTTGCAACCGTTCCACGGCCTTCGATACTGAAGACGTCTTCAACCGCCATCAAGAATGGCTTGTCTTCTTCGCGGCTTGGTTGAGGAATAAACGAGTCAATTGCATCGATCAAGTCGCTAATGCACTTGCTGGCAACTGGATCGGAGGGCTTGTCATAAGCCGCCTTGGCTTGGCCGCGAATGATCGGTGTATCGTCGCCAGGGAATCCATACTTGTTGAGAAGCTCTCGGATTTCCAGTTCGACCAACTCCAGCAACTCATCGTCGTCAACCAAGTCACACTTGTTCAGGAAGACAACGATCGCTGGAACACCGACTTGGCGAGCCAGCAGCACGTGTTCCTTGGTTTGTGGCATCGGGCCGTCAGCAGCGCTGACAACCAAGATCGCACCGTCCATCTGGGCGGCACCGGTGATCATGTTTTTAATAAAGTCGGCGTGACCAGGACAGTCGATATGGGCGTAGTGCCGATTCGGTGACGAATACTCCACGTGCGATGCTGCGATCGTCACCGTCTTGGTCGCGTCACGCACCGTACCGCCTTTAGCGATATCCGCATAAGACTTGGGAGTTGCCAAGCCCTTAGCCGCCTGAACTGCGAGCAACGCACCAGTGGTGGTTGTCTTTCCATGGTCAATGTGACCGATGGTACCTACGTTACAGTGGGGTTTCGACCGCTCAAATACCTCTTTAGCCATTGTTCAGAACACCTAAAAGCAAAAAACTCAACAAAATCACACTTTGAAACCAGAGCTGCTGATGGGACTTGAACCCACGACCTCTTCCTTACCAAGGAAGTGCTCTACCAACTGAGCTACGGCAGCGTACCAAATTTGTGGACATAAACAACCGCAACGCACCATTTGTG
>JANPLJ010000937.1:0-4266 GCA_031426475.1 Pirellulaceae bacterium
TCCCAGGCCGGAGCCTAGGAACCAGTTGCCAGCGATCAGCGAGAAGTGTCGGTAAATCGATCTTTTGTGAATTCAAAGAGAAGTGTAGATGCTTCGGCGTGTCAGCTCGCACCGTCGTATGTCATCGAGGTTTTTAGATGACCGAATTCGTTTGTGGCGTCAGGAGAGTTATCGGTGGCAACGCAATCCAAGCCAGTCGGCCTGCAATGTCAAGGGGCGCTTTGAGTTGTTGGTCAATCATTTCCATACGTGGCGCGAGTCCGCATCGATTCGCGATTTGGATGGCAAGTCCTGGTCGTGCGTTGGCTTCCAATACTAGCGGCCCAGCTTTCTCGTCGACGACAAAATCGATACCGACATAACCGAGTCCCAAGTTGTCCGCCAAATCCATCGCAGAAGTGAGAAGTACGTTCCAAAACGGTATTTGAAATCCTTGGATCGCTGCCCCGGTGTCTGGATGATTCTCGATCGGCCTACTCTTGCAAACACCGCCAAAGGTCGTGCCCGTTCGAAGATCGACCGCAGCAGCAATCGCACCTTGATGTAGATTCGCGCGTCCCCGCGATGCTGTCGTCGGCAATCGCACCATCGCCATGATCGGAACGCTCCGATACAGAATCACGCGAATGTCGGGAGTACCGCCGACGCTATACTTCTGAAAATCCGAATGGCACACGATGCGTTGTTCGATGATCGCTGTATCAGGCTGCCCACCCAACGAAAACAAGCCAGAAAGAATCGAAGATAGATGATAGCGCAGGTCGGCGGCTGAAAATGTCGAGCCACCCGATGTAACGAAGGTCTCGTCATTATGCGATGCGATGACAATGATCCCGCGACCGCCGCTTCCGTGGGCAGGCTTGAGTACGAATTCCGAATGGTCTTTGACGAAATCGATCCATCGAGGTATGTCGCCGTTGCGTGAAATGGCTGCGAAGGTGCTGGGCACCGGTATGCCACGCGATTCGCAAATACGTTTCGTGCGAATCTTGTCATCGACGTTCGGAAAATTCTTTCGCGGATTGCTCGTCAGGATGTAGTTCGCATTCCTGCTGTTCATTCCAAGAATTCCCAAGCGACGAAGTTCGCTGGGCCAAGCCCAGAACCGCCATTTTGACTTGCTCATGCTCGATTCGTTTCATCCGGTGATAGAAGGTCACGAAATCGCCAAAGTTCGGTGAGACGATAGCCTGTGTATCGGCCGAGGAAAATGAAGGCCGCCAGCGTGACGAGATGAACTTCGGGGAATCGAAAAACGAGTGTACCAACGTGTCGCCATCCGAGCGTGAGATAGCAACAGAAAGAAACCAACATCGTTCCGAGCATCAGTTTGACGGCCGCAGGGACACCGTCCTCTGCCGAAGCGACGTAGAATCGCTCTACAGTCATGGTCAAAATGACCAGCGGCAGGAGCACCGTTTGATGGCTTGGTGTGAACCGAAGGTAGTCGAGAATCGAGATTGTAAAAACTAATATGGCTACGACGAGCGTCAGCATGAATCCAAGGCGAGGAACCATCAACAATTTCAGACGATCTAGCAATGCGCGACTCATCAAACCAACCAGAATCACCAATCCGAAAACGGCAACACCGGTTCGCCAGTCGGCTAGCACAAAACTCAAAGCGATCAGCGTCGGGCTAAACGTTCCGATCGTACGAACGCCGACGATCGTCTGAAATATCGCCGTCACCAGAGCTCCCAATGGCAGTAGTAAGATAACCGCAAGTGTGTCGTGCATTGAAAGCGGCAATCGATTCAAGTCAAAAATATCGGCTGGATGCTGTCCCAACGAGGAAGCAAACCCCCCTTCTCCAACTCGATGAATCGAATACTCGACTTCGGTAGTACCGTTTTCCGAAACGACGACAACTTGTTCGCTCCCTCGACATACAGGAATAAAGTCGGGTGGCATTTTCTTCCAGTATCGACGAACCGGGTCGTAGGCTTCCCACACCCCGTCGATGAATGCCTCTAGCCAATAGTCTGGTTGAGGCGAAGGTTGTTCGCGGATCTCGAAGCCCGTTACCAATCGTGCGGGGATCTTCGCGGCTCGACAAAGTGCCAGCATCGCGTGAACTTTTCCAAGCGATGTCCCCGAATGCTCTCGAAGTACGGTCTCGGCATCGTTGATGGTTTCGCTTCTATCGATATGCTCAAGTTCCGAGCAACAATATTCGAAGATTTTACGCAATTGTTCGGCAGTCGAATCGCTTTCACTGCGTATCGAATTAAGAATCGACAGAACCGTCTCGCTTTTGCTTTGGAGAGTTGGGGTTGCTCGCAACCAACGTTCGATCTCTCGAGTTGTCGGAGTCGGTTCGATTTCAGCGATTCCCGTTGATTTGGGACGAAGGTCCAGGTCGAAGCGAGCCGATACTTCGTACCGGCCGGGCTGCGGCGCGAGCAAGCTCAACCGGGTCTGTGTTGACGAAGTTCTTAATCGCTCGTTTCTCAGCTCAGCATAATTGACATTTTGCCGAACAATTTTTGCGACGGAAGTGTCTCGTGGGACTGCCATTTGAACTCGAACGCCTGCTTCATCCGCATCCAACTTGACGTCGTATGCCAAGCGCCAGAGGCCGCGATACTCGGACAACGCTGTTTGGCGTTGTGCGTAGGATCGCAATCCGAACGAGATCCCTCCCATCAGCAACAACAAACCGATCACCCACGGGGCAGCTTTACGTTCGTACACAAAATACTCTCTAAAACGACACTTGTCTGAAAGGCACAGTAATAGCTCGCCAAGGATTCTTGGTAAAGAGTCGTTCGGTTTGTTACGACGCTTTCTTCCAATCCGACGGCTTTAGGAATGATAGCAAGCCGAGAATCATCAGCCATTCAAAAAGAAATAGATTCATGGAAAGCTCGATCGCAAGGTGGAGTCCAATTCCCACTAGAATCGCAGTCCGACGGGAATGTTTCCACCACAAAGCGAATGGCAATGCGATCTCGATCGAGAGGGCGGACCATGTGGCAAATCGGATGATCCATGGGATATCCAGCACCGAGTCCGTCAACCAGAAGCGACCCATGTAGTCGTCCATGCTAAAAACATAGTACATCGCAGTACCATCTCGCCAGGTCGTCCCTTGGAGTTTACTGAGGCCCGCTGACAGATAGATTGCCGAAATTTCGACCTGGACGAGACGCAGCCCCCAGGCCTGAGCTGGATCACGCTTCGGAAATATCGGACTTCGGAACAGGTTTGTCACAGACCAAGCATGGTCGAGCGGCAAGAAGATGAACAAGAAAGCAAACAAACGAAAAACCGTGTCTTCACCGTCGCAGATCAGTGGGTTTCGATGCTGGAACGAAACCAGCCAAACGAAGATGCAAGCGGCTTGAAATCGTGACCAGCATCCGACTAGCAATAGGATGCTTTGGAGCAACAAGATCGAAAGGCCGATCTGTACGAATTCAGTCGAAGAGGAGACGGAAAAAATAGACCAGTATGGGATTCTGCTCAAGTGTTGGACGGTGTCCACCTTCAGCACTCCAGCATCAGAAAACCATCGATTTCCATCTAGCATCCAGACACACACGTTGATGATCAACAGCGTTGCATAACCGATCCGTAATACCGATGCTATGATCGGATCACATGATTCGAACAGAAAGCGGTCCAACATCTGTTGAAAACGGATAAGCAAGCCCGTCACGGATCGTACCGCCTCTCCGTCAGAAAATCGCTGCGTGAGACCCAAATAGCATCGTCTCGATTCGGCATGATTCCATCGTCAGGGGCAAGCAATGTCGTCGAATTGCGAAAGATCTTCAATCGCACGACAGCCGCCTCCGATTCGTTTTCCGCGAGATAGTCGCAAAAGTCCTTCAAGGCCCGTGCATTTCGGTCAAGATGGATGCGATTATAAAAATTTACGTATCGAAATCGATAAAACTTCTCAAACGTTTCGACATGCTTCCAGTCCGGTGAATCCCAATACTTTGTGTTGCCCTTGTCATCTTCGAATTCAGCCGACAGAGACGCATTGTTGAGGATTGGATCGGGCGCGAACATCGTCCATTGCCCCTGCCAAAGTCCCACACGGTTCAGAACATTCGATAGCCCAAGCTTAGGTTGTGAGAACCATGACCAAGTCGGTGGAATGACATCCAAGAAAATGACGGCCACCGTTATGCAGAAGATCATGCGCGCCGCTTGTCGGCGAAGACTTGTCGATCTGACATCCGCAGCGTTCATGTTATGACTCTCCGACGATTTTTTGCATGGAAACAAGAGCCTGAAGCGTAAGCGAAGGAC
>JANPLJ010000938.1:0-4965 GCA_031426475.1 Pirellulaceae bacterium
CGGCTGGATGCTTGTCGCATAGCATCGAAGGCGACTTCAATTTTAGCTCTCGATCCGAAATCGAAGCCTTGATGCAAGGGAACACATCGGGGCGAGTGAATCGATGATGACGCTTCGGAATTTTAATACTCCCCCATTCCAACATCGTCTTGCCCGGAGACATCCATGAGAATCCTACCTTTCTTCTGCCTTGCTTTCCCACTCGTTTGTACCGCTGCCGATATCCCTTCCGAAAGGATTGTTGAAAAGGGTGAAGTGCTCTTCTCGGACAACTTTGAACGCTCGGAACTCGGCGACTGGAAGTCGGTGATTCCAACGTTCTCGGTCGAAAATGGTGTTTTGAAAGGGATCCAGACACGCGATGATCACGGCGCGGTCGGGCGTGTTTATCGACCGATGAAGGATGTGGTGGTCGAGTTCAAGTTTCAGCTCGATGGCTCAACAGGATTCAATGCTGTTTTCGATGACCAGAAGTACAAGGGTTCTCATGCTGGCCATATCTGCCGCGTGGCCATCGCACCCAAAGTGATTCGTCTAGGCGATGACAAGGAAGGCGTAATGCGAAACGATATCTTCGAAATGCGCAAGGACGAGACTCGCAAAGTTGAGTCCGATAGGCTTTTAGAAGGACGCAGCTCGTCGGCGCCGGCCACGTTTGAACAAAAGAAATGGTATCACGTCACGATTGAGGTCGTCAGAGATCAAATGCGAGTGAGCCTGGACGGCAAGCCCATCGGTTTCCTGAAGTCACCTGGTATCGCTCATGAAAGCAAAAGTAGTCTTCATTTTACCGTGAATGGGCCGGGGGTATTGTTTGATGACGTTCGAATTTGGAATGCACGCTAGCTGGACCCTGACGTAAAATCCAGGAATTCGATAAGATCTACCTATATGTTTTTTGCCCCGATCGCGTATCGGTACTCCTAAAGTTCTCTAAGTAAATGACCGAAACCGATCCAGCGATCCAGCGACAAGTGTCGCAGCGACGAACGTTTGCCATCATCTCCCACCCCGATGCCGGCAAGACGACATTGACCGAGAAACTACTTTTGTACGGTGGTCGTCTCGAAGTTGCCGGTGCCGTCCGGGGACGTAAAACGCAACGCGCGGTCACCTCCGACTGGATGGAAATGGAACGGCAGCGAGGGATTTCGGTCACTTCGACGGTTCTTACGTTTGAATATAACGGCCATCAAGTCAACTTGCTTGATACCCCTGGGCATCACGATTTTAGCGAGGATACCTACCGGACACTGATGGCGGCCGACTGTGCGGTGATGGTTATCGACTTCGCCAAAGGAATCGAAACGCAGACGGAAAAACTATTTCGCGTTTGTGCCCTACGAAAAATTCCGGTGATCACGTTTGTCAACAAGGTAGATCGACCAGGGCATGGTCCGCTCGCTATTCTTGCTGAGATAGAAGCGAAATTCGGTATCGATGTCGTACCGCAAAACTGGCCGCTTGGTACCGGGCAAGATTTTGTGGGCGTGATCGATTTGTCGACGAGTATCACACATTTGTTCAGCGAACGCAGCGGCGATCGAAGGATAGGCTTCGAATCCATGGAGCTTTCCAAACTGCCGACCGGCGAAAGCATCACGCCTGAAATGGTCATGCAAGCGACCGACGAAGTCGAGCTTCTCACGACGGCGGGTGTCGCATTTGATCACGATCGCTTTCTCGCCGGCGAATTATCGCCGGTGTTCTTCGGTAGCGCGTTGACGAACTTTGGTATCGAGCATTTTTTGGACGGCTTTCTGAATTTATGCCCACCGCCTCGCGATCGCGAAAGCGATATGGGGCTCATCAAAGCGGCGAGAAAAGAGTTCTCGGGCTTCGTCTTCAAGATTCAAGCGAACCTCGATCCACGGCATCGAGATCGCGTCGCCTTCGTCCGTGTCTGCTCTGGTCGATTTTATCGCGATATGGAAATCAAGCATCCTCGTACTGGAAAGAAGCTGCGGTTGGCACGTGCTCACCGAGTCTTCGGCCAAGAACGCGAGACCATGGACGAAGCGTTTCCCGGCGACATTATTGGTCTAGTGAATCCCGGCGAGTTCCATTTGGGAGATACGATTTGCGAAGGGCCGCCGCTCAACTTCCAGCCGCTTCCACAATTCTCGCCCGAGTATTTTGCGACGTTGCGTTGCCTGGATACGGCGCGTCGCAAGCAATTTCGACGAGGGCTTGAGCAGCTTATCGAAGAGGGTGCGATCCAGATGTTCGTAACGTCTCGAACCGTTCAGAGCGAACCGATGCTCGCGGCCGTAGGCGAACTGCAATTCGACGTCGTGCAGTTTCGACTCGAGAATGAATACAATACGCAAACGGCCGTCGAGTGGTTACCGTTCAAGTTGGCTCGGTGGGTGGACGCCGATCCAGATCAGCTTCGCGACATGCGACTATCGACCAATTCACGGGTCGTTCACGACCAATTCGGCAATCCAGCGATCTTGTTTCAAACCCAATGGGATGCCGACTACACACAGAAACAAAACAGCGGTATCAACTTTGTTGCAATTCGCACGCCTCGATGGCAAGAACAATCCGTAATCCCAGAAATACTCGGCGAATAATTGCGCGGTCCTATATATAAGCAGGGGTTGGGTGTCACTGGCTATGCCAGTGTTGAGCTGTTTTTACAGCGATCTCCCCACAGATATTGCGGTAGGGCCAATTGTTTCCACAAAAAATGTGAGTTTCCTTAAAAAACACGCCTTTCGCGAGACAAATCTCAAGCTGCGGGGTTAGCCAGTCCTATCCCACTGCGTTCCTTGACGCACTTCTCTCAGAACAAAGTACTTTCATCTATGACGAACTATCACCCAATCGCTTTTCGCTTCGTCTTTGCGTTTTTCTTAGCCACTTTGGCTTTTTCAACGAATCGTTGCGTCGAAGCTGATTTTTTGACCTACTCGTCCCGCTCCGGATTTGACGCGGCGGCCGGATCGAGCGTTTCCGTGATCAATTTCGAAGGCTTCCCGGTCGCAAACGTCCCGTCGGCTTCGTCGCTTGACGGGATATCTTTCACGTATTCGCTTGGAAGCGTTAGCCTGCGAGTCGTGGACAGCATCCTCACAACTTCGTCGACAAAATCGTTGGGGACGGACGATCGTGATATGCTGGCCGACGGCGATAACCTGAATTTTAGCTTCACACCGCGATCGGGATTTGGACTCTATGTGATCAGCCGCGACGCGTTGCTCAATGGCGACGTTCGCTTGACAGCGGGTGGCTCGGTCGCATCGCTGGTTGCTTCGGCAACTCAGATCAACTTGGGCCCTGGCGGGTTCGCTTGGTTTCTCGGTGTTCAATCCAACGACGGAGCGACCTTTACCACCGCTTCACTTACAACGCACGGAGGCGGAGGGCTGTTCAATTACAATTTGGATGATTTCGCAAGCGCGATTGCTGTTCCAGAGCCAACTTCGTTTTGGTTACTCTCTATCGCCGCGGGCATAGCTTTTCGTCGTCGAGATCGAAAGATCGCTAGCTAGTTCGGGTTTTCGATCCTCGCTGAAATAGTTTTTCGAGAATAAGGGTTTTCCTATGTGGTTTCTTAGTTCCCTACGATGGTCCTTGCTTGCGATGGTTGCATCGATAGGTGTGACATTGGATTTCAGATCGTGCCTCGGGGCCGATGTCAATATCTTGCTTGTGATCGCGGACGACCTTGGCGCGGATGCTGCACCAGGTATCCATCCGGGCACGAATAAGCCACCGATGCCTATCGTGCAGGGATTGCAAGCGAACGGAGTTACTTTCACAAACGTATGGGCTCAAACGCTATGCTCGCCGACTCGTGCAACGCTTCTGACAGGCCGATACGGCTTTCGAACAGGCGTTCAGAACGTCAGCCAACCGAATAATACAATAGGTGTTGCTATCACCGAGCCCGCGATTCCCAGGGCATTGCGGACGCAAGCAAATATCGCGTCGGCCGCTTTCGGGAAGTGGCATACTGCGAGGCTCGATGCGGCAGCCCCCCAACCTCCGCCTGACCACTCGATCCTGATGGGGTTCAGCCGCTATACCGGAAACCTCAATGCCCAGCTTGGACCGCCAGGTACATATTCGAGCTGGGCCAGGTACACCAACAACCTTACGATGAACGAACGACTGACAACCAGCACTACCTATGCAACCACCGACGTTGTCAACGAGTCGGTTAGTTGGATCAATCGCCAAGGTAACCAAAATTGGTTCTGCTGGGTTGCTTTTAACTCTCCTCACAGCCCTTTTCACAAGCCACCAAACAATCTACACAGCTATGATAGTCTTCCTGATACCGGGGCAGCCAGCCGCAGCTACTACGAAGCGATGTGTGAAACAACAGATACCGAAATCGGACGCTTGATTTCAAGTATTCCTGCCAGTGTACGGAACAAGACGATGATCGTTTTTATGGGCGACAATGGAACGCCGGCGGGGGTGAAGAGCGGCGGCCTCCGCGGCGCGAAATTCGGCATCTATGAAGGCGGGATTCGTGTCCCGTTTGTCGTCACCGGCGCATTGGTGTCCAATCCGAATCGCATTGTAAACGAGATCGTCAATTCCACAGACGTATTTGCAACCGTTATGGATATTCATGGTATTAACATGTCGTTAGTCAATGAAGGACTTCCTCAGGATAGCATCAGTATTCTTCCGTACGTCATGAATATCCCTCATCCATCCCCACGAACGACAGCTTTTGCGGATATTCGAAATCCCGTCGCGACGAACTTTAGTCGTACCGTGCGAAATCAACGCTATAAGTTCTTGCGATTTACTAATTCCGGCGTTACGACTGAAGAGTTCTATGACCTCGAGTTAGATCCACTTGAAGCATCGAACATCCTGGCAAGAGCGTTAACTCCTTCGGAGCAAACGAATCTCGACAACTTACGAACGCGATTGGCTCAACTGAGTAACTGAACTAAACAGTCAAACTCAAATTGAATCCCGAATCCCAATTCTGCC
>JANPLJ010000939.1:0-4121 GCA_031426475.1 Pirellulaceae bacterium
CGGTCATAGTCCGGCGTGAACGATCCATTACTTTGAAATCGCATATCGGTGAAGAGCGTCTCTTCAAAGCTGTTGGGGGTTGCGCTCATCGCCGCATCCGCGCTTCGAGTGATCGTGTTATAGGTCAACGTCGGACGCCCATCGATCACTTGAATCGGATTCACGACCTGTTGCGCCGAGTCGATGATGATACTGCCACCGCCACCGTATCGCATGTCTGCATGATTAACATAGTTCAAGAAGATGCCCTGATCCTCTTTGTCGAGTCGACCTTGTGAGCGATCAACATCTCGCTGGTAAATGATTCCGCCCCAATCACCGTTGGCAGGGGTCGTCGATGGACCATAACTGTCACGTCCAATCGTTTCATCAAGCCACGATGTGAAATAGACGGGCTGATGCGGGGTTCCCAGAATCTGTAGGTTCGAACCGCTTCGGTCGATCCCGGTGTTCGAACTTCCGACCGCGATATACGAGCGGCGAGACTTGAAGACCGCCCCCGCGTCGACCATCGCAACCACGCCCTTGGGTACTTCTAAAGCTATACCGTCTGTCAAAGCCGCGCCCGACAACAGACTAAAGCCAAATTCATAGGCGAAGTTATCGATGACCGTTGCGATATTCCCGTCGGTCCCTCCATTGCCGACGATACGAACGATATCGCCCGGCAATGCTGACCCGAAAGCGTTCGGTACGCCAGCGTTTTGTATATTGTTGAATGGTCGAGCAAGCGAACCGTCCGCATTCGGCCCGGCAAGTTTATCGACGAAAATCGTCTTGCCTTCTGCAGCGATACCCGATGCTCCCGATTGGAATTGAATGCTTCGGTCACCGACAAGTGTAATGCGTGAACCGCTGGCGGTTGCCGCGACAGCAAGTGCCGCTTGACCGTTGATCGCATTCGACAAAGCGGTGGCAATCTGTGCTGGAGTATTCGCTAACGTGAAAGAGACAGGGATATTTCCACTCCCCACGGACGCATCGGTGCTTAACTCGAATCGACGAATGACACCCGTATTGCCCGTGATCGTGATGATTTGGCCGTCGAGTACACTGCCGCTGTTATTCACAGCTAGCACTCGATCCAACGAACGAGTTTCAAACCAAAAATTGAAGACGCCGCCGACCGTTCCGTCGCCATCACCGTCCAGCGAACGCCCGACGTCGCCCAGCGATTGGCCCGTCGTGTCTTGAATCGTATCATTGGAATCGGTCTGAGCGCGGAACGTCATGCGAAGGTCATATGTACCTTCGGTGCGACCGCCTGTTCCCGAATTTGGAATTGCGGGATCGTAGCTATTGTTCCCAGAAGCGCTAACACCTACGTAGTAAACTCCCGAATCCAACGCGAGACGAAGCAGCGAATCTTCACTAAAATAGTCATCGTTTTGGGCGATCAGCTCCAATTGCCCCCCAAGCAATTCGATCGGCGAATAGACAATTTCGCGGCCTCCGATTTTGATGCTATCGGCACCGCGAAGCTTGGTCACCTGGACCATCGCATTGGCTTGCGCATTCCCTTGAATGGCCGCAATAAGCTGGCCTGCGGTTGTCTCTGAACCGGCGGTGGAATTGAGTTCAACCGCGATAAGATTCGGACTGACCGTTACTGCCGGCAACGCGCCAGTGCCACGAGACGATTGCGTTACCACGATTTGGAGATGGTTACCGAGCTGTCCTGGAGCCGTGGCGGTAAACTGAATTGCTAAATCCTCGACAGCATTGAAGTTGCTTACCGCGGTTGCTTGTTTTTGCTTGTAAAGCTTTAGATTCGTATCCAGCGAACTTACCGAATTGCTTCGTTCGGCGAATGTTTCAGCGACGAACTCGCCTACTCGAGATGTGCCGTTTGCACCGAAGTCGATCTCGAAGCGATAAAGATCAATATCGCTGTTGTCCGGGCGATGAACAAAGCGACCATGCAAGATATCCTGGGCGCCTGGGAAGATCGGCTCGAAGTTAATGACGCCGGCATTGGTTGAGTTAGGCGCGGCGTTCAAGAAGTTCGTATTCATCGACAACAAGGTCGAATCCGGAAGGTCTCCAGCGTGCTCCAGTCCAAGCAGCATCCCGATCGCGGTCATCGCGATTCGGAAGTAGTCCTCGCCGAAATTGTCATTCCAGCTTCGCCCTGCATCCATGACCAACAAACTTGTATTGAACGAGGAATCGATCCTTGCTCGAAAATTGAGTGCTTGTTCAGCCTGAATCGATATGCCGGGCGGATTGAAACCACCACCGATCGGCAAGGCGTTTAAAACCCCGGTCGAGAACGTCAAACCTTGAGTTGCAGATTCGGTGAATTGAACGCCAAGATAGTTTGACCAGATTTGCAAAGCTTCTCGAACGCGATCCTTCTGTCGCTCGCTGATCGAGTTGGTGAAGCCAGTTGCATAGTCAGGTCGGAAATTGTAGAAGACCTGGCTGATGCCGGGGTTCCTGTCGGCACCAAAACGTTCATTGATATGATTTTCGAATCCCTGCGCGCCAAGGTCGCGGTGCCCTGGATCATCGCTGGCCCCCAAGCGATCAAGCCCTAAAACGGTTGTTTTGATTTCTGATGTTAAAACGACACTCGTCAGCGGCGTCGCGTTGGAACCGATGACACCCAAGTTATCAGCGGTGGTAAAGGTATCGCCTAGTTCCGCAACGGCACGAGCGATCGGCGAGAAGGGAGTCGACTCGCGCGTACCAATACGGAGTCGAAATGCCGAGCGGGCCGTCCCTGCCGGACGAAGAGTGTCGATATCCTGAGCGAAAGTCAGCGTCGACGTATTGTTAGAAGCGTTGTACCGAACCGTAGACGGTTTGTATGTTGCATCATCGGTATTACGAACGGTATCCGCCGTGTATATTAGTTGATAAAAATCAGGATTCTCGGCAGACCGCGCGGTAGGCTTTCCGGTTGAATCATTTTCGACCAACAATTTATCACTATCAAAGTAGACCACAATTGTATCGCGCAGCTGCGAAATGGAATTGTTGGCGTTTCGGACGACCGGTTGTGGAACGACTCCGGTGACCTGCGAACCAAGATCGAGACGGAAATCGATGGTGTCTTGGCGGGTTCCAGCAACGGTCGGTTCGAATAACGCCGCCGACATTCCTCCGACCGATACGTTTCGCAAGCCAACCACTCCACTGGCGGCGTCGTCGAATCCAAAGACTTCAATTCGATAAAAGTCATCCGTCAAAGCTTCTGCGAATCGAAGCGTGACCTCGTTCTGGTTCGGCGCCGTTCCAACCAAGACCGAACCTGGACGAATGATCGCGTCGTTGGTAGCCGAAATGGTGATTGCAGGAATAGCCGACGGACTGGTCAATCCAAGTTTCGTATCTGCAAATCCGCCATTAATTTTTGCGGATACACGATTGGAGACGCCATTTGTCGAGTTGATCGCATTGATCAATTGTGCCGCTGTCGTAGGCGAGCCGGGATTCGAATTCAAGGTGATTGAAAGGGTCGTACCGACAATCGATACCAATGGTCCTTGCGAACTGCCGCGGTCAGTTGCGGTTGTATTTACCGTAAGTGATTGCCCGGGATTGAGCATCGTAAGCTGGATATCGACACGTCCATTAGAACCAAAATCGGTAGCCACAGACGCAAGCCCAAATGTTCCGTCGCCCCCCGAACGCGTCAATCGAATTCCATTGGTCGTCGCCGCATCGATAATTTGTGAATCATCGAATCGAAAAGTAAGCTCGCGCGGGGCGATATCGCGGACCACGCCATTCTCGATAAGATCGCTGTTGTTCGGCTGGACACCTATCAACTGGGGGCCTGCCGCGAGAAGATTTCGTGGCTCGAGGGTCTCGATGAGCGTCTTTCGGAAAGCCTTTTGAGCCTTATCTTTACGACTGCTTGTCGCACCGACGCCATTTTCGACAGGACTTGTCGGAACGGAATCATTAAGTAGAGACTTGTCGCGGGAATTCCGGATAGCCATTGCCAATCCTCAAAGCGGAAAAGGGTGCAACGATCGCTCTGACTTCATTGCCAGAAACCGTTACATTTTGAAATTCAACTAGTTACGACTGCGCACAAACGTTCACACGGCGATCGCTTGGGTGCCAGGTTTTCCCGTGCATACGAGCAACGAAAAAGCGATGACAGTTGG
>JANPLJ010000940.1:0-4570 GCA_031426475.1 Pirellulaceae bacterium
CTCCCGTGGGCATCCAACAGAGCAATAGGTCGCGGTAACTGGAGTTACCGTTTTTGTATAGCCGCACGACGCGACCGTAATCATTGGCCGAATAGGCCAGGAGAGATCCCATGTCCAGACTCTTTACAATCGGTTTCGCTTTCGCCTCGATGGCAGGTTTTTTCGCAACCCAGGGGTTTGCACAGAGCAGCCCATGTTGCTGTTCCAATGGAGTGGTTGTTTCTTCGCCAGTCGCTTCCACCGTTCAGACTTACCAGCGTTACTCGTACCAACCGTCGTCTGCTCCGATGACGCAAATGGCTCAGCCAGCCGTTGTCGCGGTGCCGCAGTCGTCGAATGTCGTATACGCGGCACCTCAAACACAAAGCTATCGTCGCTTCTCGTACCAGCCGTCTGGAGCGACAAGCACTCGGAGCATGTCGACACGCAAGGATGCCTGGGAATATTCGAAGACTGACCCCCGACGCTATCAAAACTAGTGCTTGTTCGACTATTCCAAATCGACCCCTTCGGCCTCGCGGGCCGAAGGTGAGCCTGTCTATAAACGGCGACTGCGCTTCCTCCGAAGTCTTACGACATCGGCTACGAATTGAAACCGTGCGGAATATTTTGAGAAATCGATATTGACACGGACCCTAGCAATTTCGCATACTCTTTTCCCGTGTTATGGATAGCACGGCAGTTCTGGATGCCTTTCCCGCAAAGAGGCATTCGGTGGCTGATTTGGACGGACCCAGACCGAAGTGACACAGTGGATTGTGTGCAGCCCGGGAGTGGTATACTGGCGTGAGAACGCTGAATACCAAGCGTGGGAGAAAAGCACAAGTTCGCTTCTAGGAGATGCAGTGTCCTTCTCGATTGACAACGACGTCAAAGACCGCATTCGAGCCGCTGTCGATATCATCGATTTGGTGGGCAGCTACGTTCAATTGCGCCGTCAAGGCGCGAACTTCGTGGGACTCTGCCCATTTCACGAAGATCGTCGTCCAAGTTTCAACGTCAATCCGACTCGACAAACATGGAAGTGTTGGGTTTGTGACAAAGGGGGTGACGTTTTTAGCTTCTTGATGGAAAAGGAACGGATTTCTTTTCCTGAAGCTATCCAAATGCTTGCTGAAAAGTCCGGAATCGCACTCGTACCGACCAATGTCGGCAATCGTCGTGAAGCCAGTTCCGACTACAAGAAAACCTTGTACGAAGCGATGGCTTGGGCCTGCAGTCAGTATCACCAATTTCTGCTCAACGATCCAAGTTCGCAACCAGCGCGAACCTATCTCAACGATCGAGGAATTACCACAGCCAGTATCGAACGCTACAGTATTGGGTACGCACCGAACAGCTGGAGTTGGTTGGTCGATCTCGGAACCGCGCGCGGATTGAAGCCGGATGTACTGGAAGCCGTTGGTCTGTTAGCAAAATCCGAAAAGGGATCGCGCTACGATCGCTTTCGCGATCGCGTTCTGTTCCCGATTCGCGACCCTCAGGGACGACCGATCGCTGTCGGCGGCCGTGTCTTGCCCGGCGCAGCATCGGACCAAGCCAAGTATGTGAACTGCAACGAAACGCGACTTTATCACAAGAGCCATCAATTGTATGGACTGGATGTTGCGAAAGAGACGATCCACAAGAGTCGAACAGCCGTCGTGATGGAGGGCTATACCGACGTCATCATGGCCAATCAATTCGGTATCACCAATGCGGTCGCGGTCTGCGGTACGGCTTTGGGGGAAAGCCACATCCAGCTGCTTCGGCGCTACTGCGATTCGGTAGTGCTCTTGCTGGATGGCGACGAAGCTGGCCAACGACGTACGAACGAAATTCTTGAGCTCTTTATTGCAGCCCAGCTTGATCTACGCGTTGCGACGCTTCCTGATAACCTCGATCCCTGCGATTTTTTGATTGAGCGCGGTACCGAAGCGATGCAGAAGGTATTGTCGAGTACCGTCGATGCGCTAGAGCACAAATTGCTGTTGGTTTGCAAAGGCTTTGATCCCTTGATCGACACGCATCGCTCGAATGCCGCGCTGGAACAAATGCTTGATTTGCTTGCAAAGGCACCACGCTCGAGTTTACTAAGCAACGAGTCAGCTCGTTTGCGACAAGAGCAAATCTTGATGAGATTATCGAGGCAGTTTGGCGTCGAGTCGCCGTCGCTGCGATTGCGGTTGGAAATGCTGCGGGAGCAAGTCGCGACGCGTCTTCGACCTCGAATTGCAACCGAAAATCAAACCGGCCACGGAACTCAAAGGGTTCGCGAATCGCAAACGATGGGCGATTCGCGTGCGAACGCTACGATCGAAGCTCGAACCAATGAATCTCAAAAGGTCTTTCGATTTAGCGAATTGATCGGGGTTGAACTGGAATTGTTCGAGATCCTAGTTCTTCATCCCGAGCTGATCCCGTTCGCTTTGGAACGATTTCCGATGTCGGTATTGACGAGCGAAACGGCGCGCGAACTGTGGAAAACGTATATGGATCTCGAGCTCGCGGGCTACTCGCTCGACTTTGGCTCGATCATGTCAGCGACAGAAAATCTATCGCTGAAAAATGTCTTAGTTTCACTTGAACAGGAGGCGACACAAAAGGCCGAGGTGATTAAATTGGACGCAGATCAGCGATTGCATGGATTGTGCGATCGACTGGCTCGACAAGACCAGTTGTTGCTTGAGCAACATAAAGTTCGGGAATTGGAATCCAAAGGCTTAGGAGCGAACGAAGAAATGGACTTACTTCAACAAGTCATCGAACAAGCTCGCACTCGCCAAGGATTGCTTCCACCGAAAGGTTAGAAGTTTGCATTGAAAGAACGTGTCTCGAAGGAATCGAGGACATGGACACAAGCTGCACATTTTTGTGAGGCTTCCCCGAGTGTTCCATGTTCATATAACACCAAAAAGGAGTTTGCTGTGGAAAACCAACGTATCGAATTGACCCATCTTATCTCGATTGCACGTCAACAAGGATTCTTGACGTATGATCAAGTCAATGAGTTTTTGCCCGATGAAGCCAACAATGCGACTCGTCTTGACGCCTTGGTTGTTACGCTCGAACGCCTCGGAGTAGGCTTGGTCGAATCACCCGAGCCAGGCATCAAGCTCTACAAGCCTGACGGAGCGACCGGGATCTCGATCATGGAAGATGATGCCGAAGAAATTGTTGCGGAAGCGGCCGCGATGACGGTCCCAACAAGCAGCGATACCCCTAAGATCACGAACGACCCGATTCGACTCTATCTGAGCCAAATGTGCGAGATTCCATTGTTGAATCGTGAGCAAGAGATCTCTTTGGCCAAGAAGATCGAGATCGCTCGCAAACAATGGCGACGTGCGGTGCTTGGAAATGATTTCGCACTTCGACACACGGTGGAAATCCTTCGCAAAGTACACCTTGGAGCGTTGCCATTTGATCGAACGATCAAAGTCTCGTTGACTGAGCGACTGACCAAAGAGCAAGTTTCGGCACGTATGCCACACAATTTGAAAACGCTCGACGCCTTGATCAAAGAAAACCGATCAGATTTTCGTCGCATCGTCAGCAAGAGTAGTTCGGAGGTCGATAAAAAGAATGCGATGCAACATTATCAGCGTCGTCGCAAGAAATGCTTGACGTTGGTCGAAGAGCTTTCTTTGCGATCGCGAAAAGTCGTTCCGCTGATGAAGCTGCTTTGCGAGAAATCCCAGCGCATCGATTGGCTTCGTCAGCGTATCGATCAATTGGAAGCCGACCATGGTAGCCCGATGGAGCTGCGCCGAATGCACAATGAATATCGGCACTTGATTCTATCGTTGCAAGAAAGCCCAACCTCGTTGCGACGCCGATGCCAAGACTTTACACGGGCCTATCGCGAATTCGAAGCTGTCAAGCGGCAGCTATCCAGTGGCAACCTTCGATTGGTTGTTTCCATTGCGAAGAAATATCGTAATCGCGGTTTGAGTTTCCTGGACCTTATCCAGGAAGGGAATACCGGACTAATGCGGGCGGTCGACAAGTATGAATACCGTCGAGGCTTCAAGTTTTCGACTTATGCAACGTGGTGGATTCGCCAAGCGATCACCCGAGCCATCGCAGATCAAGCTCGAACGATTCGCATTCCTGTTCACATGATCGATGTGCTCAGTCGCCTTCGAAACATTCAAAAGACGTTGACTCAACAACTGAAGCGTGAGCCCAGCATGGACGAGATCGCAGCGCAAGCGGAACTGCCTGTCGACGAAGTCCGCCGCGTCATGGACATCGGACGTCATCCTATATCGCTCGATCGTCCCGTTGGCGAAGGAGAAGACAACGCCTTCGGTGAGTTTATCGAAGACTCGTCGAACGACAATCCGATTCGCAATGCCTGTAACGGGCTGCTGCGTGATCGCATCGAGATGTTGCTTAAGACGTTGACCTATCGTGAGCGCGAGATCATCCGCCTTCGATACGGGCTAACCGACGGCTATTCATATACGCTGGAAGAAGTCGGTCGCATTTTCAAGGTAACCCGCGAACGCGTTCGCCAACTCGAAGCCAACGCCGTCGCCAAACTTCAGAGTCCAACGCGCTCGCTGAAGCTAGAAAGCCTTCTTCC
>JANPLJ010000941.1:0-7210 GCA_031426475.1 Pirellulaceae bacterium
GCTAGCGAACAACGGCTCGGTGCGTCGGTCGAGTGGAGCGCCGCCGCGGTACGACTCCTGCAGGGTGTTGTCTATCACGACGATAATGCTCGTACCTGGGATTCTCTGCTGCGATCGATCAGCCCGTTGACCGAATATTTCGCTAAAATTGGGCTACTGCTGATCGTCGACGAATCGGAAGGTATGGCCTATCTTCGTCAGCTAGGCGACGACGAGATCCTCGGCGAGAACGAATCGGTTCCGCGATTATTTCGTCGCACGCCGCTCGGTTACGAAGCCAGCTTGTTGTGCGTTGTACTTCGCGACCTCCTGCGTCAATTCGAAGAAGAAGACGTCCAAAACGAACGCTGTGTCATTAGCCAGGACGAGCTACTTGCGATGTGGAAAGCCTTCTTTAGTAAGCAGAGTGATGAGGTTAAGCTAAACCGCACACTACAGTCCGCTTTACGAAAACTGGAAGAGCTGAAATTCGTTCGGCAGTTCGAAGAGGAACCGCCGAGCTGGGAAATACGGCGAATTCTGAAGGCAAGGCTACCATTGGCAGACCTGGAACGACTCAAGACCAGCCTGACAATGGCAGTAGATTCGCCGAAAGAAAAAGATACTGAATTAAGAGATGTGGAGTAAATTCCATTTCATGAGATTATTGCTTTTTCAATTTCAACGCAGGTCCGTCGCTTACGCTTCCGGCTCTTGTTGTCACTGGGCCGCTCGTCCTGTTTTTCGATTGTAACCTATGGATTTTGATCCTGATCAACCGCTTCCAATGCCTGGCTTTCGGCTCTCCAAGTTCGAAGTTTACAACTGGGGGACGTTCGATGGTGCTGTCTACTCGGTGCAACCTCGCGGACAGACAACACTGCTGATCGGAGAAAACGGTTCTGGTAAATCGACGTTGGTCGATGCTTTATTGACGCTCTTGGTCCGTCCTCAAACACGTAACTATAACGTTGCTGCGGGAGCTCAAAAGAACGAGCGCGACGAACGGACTTACATTCGCGGAGCCTACGATCGAACAGTCGGCGATGGCGGTCGACCGCGAATTCAATATTTACGTACCGGCCAGGGTCACTACACGGCCTTGCTTGCTTGCTTCGAAAACGCCTCGCGCAAAGCGACGTTTACCATTTGCCAGATACTTTATCTCGACCACGAAAACAACGTCGAGAAGATCTATGCCTTTGCCGATTCCGAACGGGGGATCGTTCAGGACCTTGGCGATCTTAGTTCCACCAGTGGACTGGCAAAACAGCTTCGCGATCGCGGCTTTAAGACGACGAACAGCTACAAAGAATACTTTCATTGGCTGCAGAAAACGACCGGTTTTCGATCGAAAGCCATGGATATTTTCAATCAAACGGTAGCTGTCAAAGACGTACAACGGCTCGACATCTTCATTCGCCAGCACATGCTCGAAAAGAAGCCTTGGGATGAACGAGTAGGGCAACTTCTAAAACACTTTAGCGAACTCAGCGACGCGCATCGTATGCTGGTTCGGATTCGCCAGCAGGACGAACTGCTGCGACCTATCATATCGGAAGGAAAACGCTATCGAACCAAGCAAGATGAAGTCCTGGTCGCGCGACGACAGCTGGATGCGACCTCGCTTTATTTTGCACAAGAACAAGTGATCCTCCTGGAGCCGTTGTGCGATCAATGGTTGCAGCAAATTCAACACTGGATCGATGAAATCGAACGTTTGGGCAAGCTCCGGCAAAAGCTGGATAGCGAGATCGCTCGACTGGATATCGATATCGAGAACGCTGGCGGCGATCGATTGCGAAGCCTGCCGGGTTTGATCGAACAAGAAGAACAGATCGCCAAGGTAAAGGCGACGCAGCGTCTACGTTTCGAAGCTCAATTGCAACTCGCAGGCATCGCGACCAAGCTGACTTCTCCGGAGCAATTTCATAAGATTCGCCACGAGTTGACCGATCGTCGACGTCAGCTGGTCGAGCAACGCGAACAACGGCGTGCTTCCAGTCATGACATCCAGTTCGAAATCGGCGACTTGACACGACGAGTATCCGACGATCGCCGCGAACTGGAAGCGTTAGCCAGTCGTCGAGGGAATTTACCTGAGTCGTTTATCGCAATGCGCGAAGCGATGTGCCGCGATCTGAAGTTGGCTCCAAGCGATCTTCCTTTCGCAGCCGAGTTGATCGCGGTCGAACTCGCCGAACGGGATTGGGAAGCGTCGATTGAACAAGCCCTTTACGCATTTTCACGTAGCCTGCTCGTCTCCGGTGATTTTTACTCGCGAGTTGCTGGTTACGTCGATCGGACTCGGCTGGTCGACGGTCGTGGACAGGGGCAACGCCTAGTTTACCTACGTGTTGGAATGCGATCCGAATCGATTCCCGAGGAAGGTCGCGATGCATCGAGGCGTGAAACGCTTTTCGATAAACTCAAATTTAAAGATGATCATCCTCTCGCGCGTTGGGTGAAGACCGAGATCGTACAGCGGTTCAACTATTTGGCATGCGATACCGTCGAGAGTTTCCAGCGAGCTCCAGGCGCTGCTATGACACGCAATCGGCACTTGAAGACCGCTCAAGCGAGACATGAGAAAGACGACCGATCGACTCCCGAAGATCGACGCCATTTTGTCCTGGGCTGGGATAACAAGGCAAAACGCACGGCCCTAGCCGATGCCATCGGACAAGCGGAGTTCGATTTGAAGGGACTAACCGATCGATCGAATCATTTGAGTATGGAGATCGATCGTCTTTCGACAGCCATCGGTGCGATCGACGAGGCGGCGAAGACGGACGACTTCGATACGATCAACAACGATCGCCATGAATTCCGCGCTGCCGAGCTTCGAATCGAAAAGCAGCGTTTGGAAGAATCGAATGATACAATCCGAGAACTCCGAAAGAAAGCGACTCAACTTCGCGCCGAAGCGGCAGGATATCAAGCGGATCGCGACGAATGCATCGCCAAGAAAACGAGCGCCGAAAGCGAAGTTCGCAAAGGCCAACAACTGTTGACGAATGCTCGTACGAAATTGCGAAAGGCGGAAAGTGAGGGTCGACTTGAAGTCGCGAGGGACGAATTCGATGCACTTAAAGAAATGGTCGATCAGTCTTTGACGCTCGATAACGTCGGAACGCTTCCCGAATCGTTTGAGCGCGACCAGCGAGAACGCTGGGAAAAACTCGACCAACAGCTTGTCCCCATCGCACGCGACCTCACGAATGCTATGGTGAAATATCTTCGGAAATTCCAGGACGAACAGAGCGATCTCGACGCTAATGTCGAGACGCTATCTAGCTTTGAAGCCTTGCATCAACGTATCGCAGCTGACGATCTGCCGAAACACGAAGAACGATTCAAGAGCCGGTTGAATGAGAAAGTGCTGCACGAAATAGGCTTGCTAAACGGTGGACTGGAAACGGATCGACAAGAGATTCGCGACAAAATCGAGCAACTCAATGAAGCACTAAAACTTCTTCAGTGGAAGCCCGGCACATTCATGCAATTGGAACCGAGCGACGTTCAAGATCGAGAGATTCTCGATTTTCGACGTGAACTTGCTGGCTGCTTGACGGGAACATTCGATGCGACTCCCGAGGCCAACGAAGCGACGTTTCTAAGAATCGAAAAATTGGTTGAAAAGCTTCGCGACGAGAACAACAATCGATGGCGTGAAAAAGTTGTTGATGTTCGCAATTGGTTTAACTTCGCGGCACGTGAATTGGTAACAGAGACTGGCGAAGTGCGAAGCTATTACGATGGCGGTACGGGGCAATCGGGTGGCGAAAAAGGCAAGTTGGCTTTTCTTGTGCTTGTTGCGGCTATCGCGTATCAATACGATTTGGAGCCGGATGCCGAGACAAGCGATCGCTTTCACTTTGTCATGGTCGACGAAATGTTCTCGCGAAGCGATGATGCGCATGCAGAATATGCACTCGAACTGTTCGAACGTTTTCGGCTTCAATTATTGATCGTGGCGCCTCTTGATGCCAAGGCACGAGTCACGGAACCTTACGTCGGAACGTATCTGCACGTGGTGAAGAACAAAGAAACGCATCATAGCGAGTTGCTGGCAATCACCGCGGAGGAGCTCCACGAATCGCTAGGAGCGTCAGAGTAGCTTGATCACCCCCGATGAACTTTACGATAAGGCTCAACGACTTTATCCGAAAGCCATCGAAGCGTGGCTCAGCGGCGATGCAAGTTTCTTTCCATACTTGATTCGAGCGAATACCGACCTTCCGGATGATCACGTGGAAGCGATTTGTCAGGTCGACGCGCTTCGGCAAAGTTCTAAGGAAAAGAATGGCAACGGTTTCTCAATCCAGTGGCAAGAGCGCAAGCTTCGAAAGCATGGTGCTCAACGACTACCGACCGGATTTTTCGTCGAATCTCTATCAGACTTGCTCATCTGGATCGGCAAGCAAACGGAATTTCGTCAACTTGAGCGAAGCATTCGCACCGTTCGCGAACGATGTCCTCGGCTCATCGATTGGAGCATTCGTAATTGGCGAAGATTATTAGAAGTCGAGTCGTTTCTCAACGATTTACTGATGGTAACACTCTATCTTCGAGATCATCCGCGACCCAAATGCTTTCCTCGCGAGCTCCCTCTCCCCGTTTCGACGAAACTAGTTGAGCAGAACCAGAAACTGCTAGCCGAGTGGTTGGATATCGTTTTACAGGATACGGCGATCGATCATAACTTCGGTCGCGATCGATTCGCAAAGCGCTATGGCTTTCGAGAGCCAAGCGATCACTATCTGATTCGATTGCTCGACGAAGCCTTGATGGCCAAGCTTCAATGTCCTGGCTCCGAGTTCTCGCTGCCTCTTGAAACACTTTCCCGGCTACCGGTTCAGAATTCGCGTGTCCTGATTGTCGAAAACAAAACGAACCTACTTACCCTGCCTTCGTTGCCAGGTACGATCGCTATGGGAGGTTTGGGATATAGTGTAGCGATGTTCTTCGGCATCACGTGGCTGGCAACCAACGAACTGTACTACTGGGGTGATTTAGATGTCGATGGCTTTCGAATCCTTGCGAACCTTCGCGATCGATTTTCGCAAACGCAAAGCCTGATGATGGATACGGCAATGCTTCAACAATTTCGTTCCATCGTCAGCACTGGAAACTCTTCGATATTTGAATGCCCGGCATGCCTCAACGAAACAGAACGCGAGGCATTTGAATCGTGTTGCAAGCAAAATCGACGATTGGAACAAGAGCATATCCCACAGTCACATGTCGTAGAGATACTGCGTGAGAAATTCACTGCGTAGTGCCTCATCCAACTTTAGATTCTGGGTTTCAATTCGTAGCCGATGTCGTAAGACTTCGGAGGAAGCGCAGTCGACAACGCCTTTCGCGCTGCGTCCAAATTCCGACGAATTCGGCTACCCATTCTAAAACTTAATTTGGATGAAGCGCTAGGATTCTACTCAGCAGGGCTCCCGGATTGCTTTTGATAGATGGCTTGGATCATCGACTCGGTGTCTTTAAACTTCTTGCTTCCAGCAAGAGCTTGTTCGATTAAGCGATGCGCTTCGGCTTCGCTGTGGCCAAGTACCACCAGGGCTTGATAGGTTTCTTCGATGACGCCAGGTTGTTGGGCTTCGGCACCAGGAACTTCACGCCGAACGAGCAAGGCGAACTTCGGCATTTTTCGACGCAACTTTGCGATCATGCGTTCTGCAGTGGCGGGACCAATTCCGGGCAAGGCCGAGAGGCCTTTCGCATCCTGCTGTTCAATCATGACGGCGAGGTCTTGGACGGGGCGAACCATCGCCCTCAGGGCCTTCTTGGCGCCAAGTCCATCGACAGAGCAAACCAGTTCGAAAAAGTCGCGCTCGATCGTGGTGAGAAAGCCAATCAATTTCGGGGTTAGCTTCCCACCTTGGGCTGCGTTACCATCGATCGTATGCAGGGTATGCAACGAAACGGACTTATTGAGCTCCGACTGCAAATGCCGGCGTGTATAGTCTGGGATCGAAACTTCGTATTCGAACGGAGGGACCGAAAAGACAGCAATCTCCTCCGTCAAACTGACTAATACCCCTGAAATCTTAGTAATCAAGCTGACAATCCTGTGTGAATGGCGTTGAACTATCGTAGGATGCTATACCGAGAAAGGCGTTTCGATGCTATGGTCTTTCCCGATAGTTTACGGATTTTCCTCGTATGAAAATGCCCCAAAGCTGCGTGAAAGCCTAGGAATGTCATCGATTCAAAAAGAACCAAGTTATCGATTGCGAACGCTTTTGTTTGCGACCATTGCGATTTCCGGGAGCATCGCCGACCTTTGGAGTAAAGAAGCAGTCTTTGCCTGGCGAGGGCTGCCGAACGAAAGCCCTCCCTGGTGGCTCGTTCGGAACATTGCGGGAATTGAAACGGCCGTCAACATCGGAGCCTTGTTCGGCATGGGAGCCGGCTTTGGCTGGTTTTTTGCCTTGGCATCGATCGCTGCCAGCGTTGCCATCTTCTTTTGGATGTTCGCTTTCGGTGCCGTTCATTCGCGATGGCTGACAGTGGCCCTAGGCTGCGTAATGGGCGGAATTTTCGGAAATCTCTACGATCGATTGGGGCTGTGGCATCGAGAAGGTATGCCGGTGGAATGGAAGAGCGGCGTTCGCGACTGGATCTTGTTGTGCTACGGCCAATATACTTGGCCTAACTTCAATATCGCCGACAGCTTGCTCGTTTGTGGCGCTATCATGCTCGCGTGGCATTCGCTGAGAAACAAGAGCTGATGCCGCTTTCGAGACCACGGTAGGCCGGAACAAGCAGCTAATTGCGTTCGTCAATTTGAGAAAGATAATCTGCGCTGTTCCGGCAATCGGAAACATGGGTTTTGCCGGAACGGCGTCGCCAACGTTTTATTCAATATCTAAGTTTGCTAGCGACTTGTTCCGGCCTACTAAAATGCGAGACGGCCTCCAAGGTCGCTGGGGTCTTCAAAGCTTCGATGTCAGTATTAGCTGCCCCTTTTGCTTCCGATGGCACTCTCTATTGAATGGGGCTGATACCAAGCGTTTCGAACTTGACTTTGCAAGTTGGGTCGTGTGCCTGCAATTGGAGTGTACCGGCCTCTAAACGAAGTCCTTTTCGTGGGTTGGGGTCAGCGTCACGTGTGTCTGTCCAGTCGACAACTTGGATGCCTTCCACCCACGAGGCAAAATGAGAACCGTCGGCGACAACCGTAACATGCGCCGTTTCTTCTTCATCACTCAAC
>JANPLJ010000942.1:0-2120 GCA_031426475.1 Pirellulaceae bacterium
ATTCTTCAAAGATGCCGCCTCTGCCATGCGAGTCGATTTTCAAGGCAACATGATCGAAGAGCTACAAAACGACAAGGGACAAGTAATAGTCGATCTGCGGCCGAAGGAGATTAGTTACTTGGACGTGGGGTGAGTTGTGAATGGCATGAACTTAAGAAATTCACATGTAGTGGAACGTTGCAAGCCGTCCATCCCGAAGAGGCTGTGAGCTTTTTTGAAAACGTGGCCGAGTCGCTCTGCGACTCGGCATCATTGCTTGATGAATTTCGGATTGTTGAATTACATCCATTTTCGCGAATATCGACGAGTCGCAGAGCGACTCGGCCACAAACTTTTAACAGCCCTAAACAATCCCTCAACTCTTCTCTGCAAACGTCTCTGTGACTGAGATCGCGAAACCGTCAAGCAACTTGGACGGAGCGGTTTGGCCTTCTGTGAATCTTCCCGATTCGCGATAAACCTGCGAATTTTCATCCAGTATCAAAACGGTGATGGAGCGATCGCGTGGGTCTACTATCCAATACTCAGGGATGTTGGCCTGAGCGTACTCCTGACGCTTCGTAATGAGATCGCGATCTGGATCGTCCTCGCTAACGACCTCCATCACCAGATCAGCTCCATTCCAAAACTTGTTGGTGCGCCGATGATAGTTCTCCGTCAACATAAATACGATATCGGGCTCGCGGAATCTCCCATCCCACAATCGAACACGAATAGGAGCAACGAGAGTCTTCCCTAGATTCCTCGGCTTAGCAAATGCCAAAAGCAACTGATAAATATAGAGGACAATGTCTTGGTGCCATTCGGTTGGCATGAAAAGCACCTCTAGTTTTCCATCGTTTAGTTCAACGAGATGATTGGTACTCAAACCGATATATTCAACTTCGGACCAATCACCTTGCATTGGAAAAAGACGAGCGATCTCCCAGGCAGGCTGGCCCAACGTATTCGGATTGGGATCTGATGGTGATTCGGCAGACATTGCACGGAACTCAGACAATAGGAATCTTGATAAACAACCAAGGGACTTCGGAATTCAACGTAAACCTCGCCCGATGTAATTGTAACTTCGGTAAGTTTTGAACGATATAGATATGCGATCGCGTCAAAATGCGATTCAGAAAGTTTTTTAGGACGTTTATCGATTGATCGACTTTCAATAGGCCATGAATTAGACTGGCGAGCTCATCTTTGCTTCGGAGTCGAAATTTGAAAGACCGCCAAATGCCTCGGTTCATTGTTTTTCTGGTCCTGCTTTGCTCATCGGCTTGGGCGAGGGGGCAAACCGATACGCGTCCTGTCGAAGGACTGCATGAGCATGTGCCTTCGGTTTACGCATTGACGCATGCCAGGATCATCATCGAACCGGGGCGTATTCTTGACGATGCGACACTTGTCGTTCGCGATGGTGCGATCGTTGCGGTTGGAAGCAAAGTAGACCTGCCAGGTGATGCAACCGTGATCGACCTTTCTGGCAAATCGATCTATCCGGGATTCATTGACTCATACAGCGAGGTCACTACACCCTCGATCGAAGGTGGAGCGAAGCACTGGAACTCGTTGATCACTCCCGAAACCGATTTATCACACTATCGCCCCGATGAATCGACGTCAGAAAAGCTTCGTCGCCAAGGGGTCGTCGCAAGATTGGTTGCTCCCAGCGGAGGGATCGTGAAAGGTCGAAGTTTGCTTGTCACGACCTCCAACGAAGCGAGACGGAATTCTATTTGGAAATCCGAGGTCGCCTTGCATCTTCGGTTAGGCATCCCGCGAAATCGTAGCCAACGGGGTTATCCCAATTCTCCGATGGGGGCAGTCGCGCTCGCCCGACAATCGTTTCTCGATGCCCAATGGTATCGACAAGCTTGGAATGCTTACCAAGCAAACACAACACTTCCCAGACCAGATCGAAACGATGCGCTCGAAGCATTGTCGGAAGCGCTGGCTTCTGGTCAGCGTGTCATCATCGATGGTGCGAACGAGCTTTACTTGCTCCGAGCCGATGCGTTTGATCGCGAGTTTTCGTTGAACGCGATCCTTCGCGGCTCGGGGCAAGAGTATCAACGCTTAGAGGCTATCCGCGCTACCGGACGAACGCTGATTATTCCGGTAAACTTCCC
>JANPLJ010000943.1:0-3128 GCA_031426475.1 Pirellulaceae bacterium
GGCTGCTCGAAAATATTCTGGGGACGCCCCCCGCGCCGCCCCCCGATGATGTGCCTTCGATCGATCCAGATTTACGCGGTGCAACTTCGATGCGGGATCTTTTTACGAAGCATCGCGAATCGCCGGCCTGTTACGAATGCCATCAAAAGATCGATCCGCTCGGATTTGCGTTGGAGAGTTTTGATCCGATAGGACGCTGGCGATCGACTTACGAAAACGGATCCGAGATCGATTCGTCGGGCGTGCTACCAAGCGGTGAATCGTTTAGCGATATAGCTGGCCTGAAAGCGATTTTGGTTGAAAGGCAAGTGTTTTTCGCACGAATGTTGACGGAAAAGTTGCTCGCATTCGCCTGCGGACGTCGTATCGAGTCGCTAGATCTGCCAGTTGTCGCTAAGATAAACGAATCGGTTCGCGAGGCTGGCTACCCAATTCGTTCGTTGATTGAGCAAGTGGTGGCCAGCGAAGTGTTTCGATCGAAGTAGAAGCGATGATTCGGGTCGCCAAGGAAAAGGTAACGAAATTGAACGGTCGTACATTGACAATAGTTTGTTCGCACGTGGCCCGCATCTGGCTTTCGATGGCAATCTTGTTTTGTACGTTCGATGCCTCCTTTGCAGGAAACGAACCGGCTGTCAAAACGCTGAAAGATAGCGCTTTGGTGGCGAGAATATCCAAGTTGATTGAACAGCTCGGCAGCGATCATTATGCCACGCGTCAACAAGCTCAAGCTCAACTGCAACAGATCGGTGTTCCGGCACTCGACCAATTGAGGGCCGCGATTCTTGATAGTGATCCGCAGGTTGCAACCATTGCACGCTTCTTGTTCCGGAGCAGTTTCGTCAATTGGACCAGCGAGAACGATCCATTGGAGGTTCGAAAGTTACTGGAACATTATGGAACAGGTGACCTTTCGTATCGAGCGGAACGCATATCGCGTTTGGCGAGTATCAGCGATGATCGGGGGTTGCCGGCGCTGCTCCGGATTGCGATTTTTGAAGTAGATGGACGATTAAGCCGAAGCGCTGCTCTCCTGATTCTGGATGCAAAGCAGAGGATTCCATTAAAGCGTGAAGCGAACGAAAAACTAAATCAGCGCTGGGAGACCGTTCTCGACGCGGTATCCGACGGTCAAAACCGGACTTGCCAATGGCTGGCCGAATTCGCTCGATCTAACCTCACTGGTAAGAAGTTAGATCCCGCGTTTTGGATCGCAGCCGTCGAAGGCGAAAGCAAATTGCTCCAAGAGAAGTCGATCGCCGCTGCCGAAACGAGTGTTGAATTCTTGCATTTATTCGCGCGTTTCGTTGCCGAGCAGTTGGTTGAGCAAGGGATGCGAGACGACGCACTGAACGTTGGAATGCGGTTGCTGGACTTTGAATACCGTGATCGAAACAAGAACGCCCCCGATCTGAGCTTGTGGGCACTTGAGAAAGGACTACCCGAGCTGGTCATCGAGCAAAGTTCGCGGCCTTGGATGAACGGCGTTCGCCATACGCAGCTCGACTATTTGTTGGCCGAGAGCTATCTTCGTGTGTCTCAACCCGAGAAGGCGGAAGAGGCCGCCGAGCGAGCATTCTCGCGGGGTGGGAGTAACGCGACTGTCTTAGATCGAGCTGCCCATGGCGAGTTCTTGAATCAACGTCAACTTTATAAATGGGCGGAACGCGAGTATCGAGCTGCACTCCAGATCGCAGATCCACTCGACAAACTAACAGTGACAATCACCTACGTTCTACAAAAGATGTTGGTAGATGGTATGGATCACGCAGGAGCGGTTGAAGTACTAGAACCGTTGATCGAGCGATTCGAAAAGGAACCAGCCTTTGCGAGAGAGATCGATGACGATCCAAATTTTGGAAGCCGCGGAAGCGTGTTGGGGAACCAAGACAGTGCGACGTATACCGCTAGCTTGAAAGCGTTGCATTTGCACAACAAAGCGATCGCAAAAATCAAGGAGGGCAAGCTTGAAGATGCCAAACAGCATCTACGTGTCGCTTGGAAAGCCGATCCTGATAACGTCGACGTCGCGATTACCATGTGGAAGAATCGTGCGGACCCGGAGTGGAACAGCGAAAGCGAGCAAGCGATTCAGCAGGCGATCAAGGAGTTCCGAGACGTTATCCCTAAAATGGAGCGTGACGTACGCGGAAGCGGCACAAACGACTTAGCGACCTACGAATCAAACTACGCCAACACGCTCAACACGTACGCTTGGGTTTTAGTGAGTACAGATCGTGATCTTGAAACAGCACTCGAATGCAGTCAGCGGGCGTGTAGGCTATCTCCCAATAACGCCGCATATCTCGATACGTTAGCGCGCTGCTACTTCAAGGCTGGGAAGATCGAAGAAGCGATTCGTTATCAAAAAGAGGCGGTCGCCAGTGAAGCTTGGTCAAGAGAAATATCGCGTTCACTCGAAGAATACGAAGCGGCGCTTCCGAAACCGCACTAGCGTCGAGCGTTGACGGGAACGCTTGAAATCCTCGTGGGAACCGAGGTCGGCAGCATGCTTTCACTTCGGCCCGTATTCGATTCAAGCTGGCGGGCGACACTCCCGGAAAGTACTGGTCCGACTCCAAAAGAGGTCCAATGCTGGTGGTCACTGCGAGCCAACGAGTACCCGGAATTGATAACAGGACGTTTCGTTTTGGTATCGGTCGCGACGACACAGAGCTTGGCAGTTCCCATCGCGCGTTTACGCTCGTAGACACTTATTTTGGGAATCTTTGCCAGCGGCCCCAACGGAATTTCTGGTGAACCGACAGTTAACTCCGTTCGGTCGGTACCGATGCCCCCCGAAGCGACTTCCATCACAACGTCAGCTTCGTCAGCTTTGTCGACGAGCATACAATCGTGACTGAGCAGCCGTGAACGCATACTCATCAGAACGTAGTTTTTGTCGACGGATTCGAGATAATCTGCTTTGAGGAAGACTTTTGCTCCCGCAACGGGTGTGAAGTCGACTTTGTTCAGCGAATCATCGACGGCGCTGCTGATCAGCAACTGTTCCAATCCGGTTCGTGCCGTATCGGATTCTTTCATCGAAGCGCATCCGACACAAGTTGTTCCAAGGAGCAACGCTCCGCAAATGAGTTTCAAATCAAGCATCGTATGTGTCTCGAGCA
>JANPLJ010000944.1:0-2791 GCA_031426475.1 Pirellulaceae bacterium
CCGGTATTCGGTACCGTATTGTTGTGCAACACCTAAGATCCGTTAACCTCGTAGTTCTCTGCTTCCCGGCGTGGTCGCCTCGCCTGAAGCAAGGGTCATACGCGGCCACAAGAACCGCTCCAAGACAGCCCAAATCACTAAACCATGAATCGCTCGATTAAAGAGGCAAGCATTTCCTAGCCAATACCACCATCGTTCGTGCTTGGCGCGTTCCGATGCTAGTTGCATATTGAAAGCGAATGTCATTGGCAACAGCACTCGCGTATACCCGTTCTGGTTTTCCCACACGGGATGTGCAAGAAAGACGCTCAAGGCTGCAAAGCCGATTCCCATGCGCCACCAAGCCAATCGCCATCGAGGATGACTCAACAGATAAACGGTTTGAACTGCAATGCAAATTGGCGTCAGCATTTCCAAAATTGGCACTCTCGGAAATCTTTCCCAGGCCAAGATCCATTCGAAACGCAGCTTCTCAAGCCAACCGGTGAACGGCCACGCAAAATTCTGGTAGCCCGCTTCATTGCTACCCACGTGATATCGAACGTACAACAGCCAGCAAACGAGAGGAAATACGATAATGCAACCTTGCAGTAACATCTGCCCTCTCTTCTTCGCGTTCACGGAAATAAAACCGAGTAAACTCAGAAAGGCTGTTTCTTTCGTCAGCAACGCGCCCGCGGCGAGCAGGCTGCCGGTCGAAGGTCGCGAAGCAAGGCATTGGATAGCGATCACGCTCAAGCAAAGCGATGGGAGATCCGTTAAAGCGCGACTCATCGATAGTAAAGTGCCGCTCGACCAAAGGAGAGCGATAGCCAAGAAGCGCTGATCGAGTGTTGTCAGGCTTTGATTCCTAACGAACCATACAAGGAGCGCGATCCAAGCTAGGAAATTGATAACGCCATAGGCTTGCACAATCCAGCGTGGTTGGCCAAATCCCATGATGTAGCTCGCTGCTGGCATTCCGATTCGTTGAGCTCGGTACGCTAAGTTATCGCATGCGCCTTGAAGTCCCGGATGGCGAAGCGTCGGATCGAGCGCGATCTGAGCATAGAACTGACCATCGTACCCAGCTTCAGAACCAGTTTTCGGAATCCAAGGCTTGATATCGGGTAATCGACCTTGCTCGAAGATGTTGCCGAAACCTGCAAGCCCTGCAAAGCCATACTTCCAATCTACATTTGAGATAAGCTGCGTAAACGGTACGAAACAGAGCAAGACAACAAACAATCGGGGCATGCTATTTTGCTTGTTCCACCCTAGGTCCAGAGGCTAACGCGTCGATGATTCGTTGACGAGCTTCATCGTCCTCTTTGGGAAACGCTAGACTGTCGCGTATAAAGACATGCGTCGGATGCAACTGAAGGCGTGGGAACAGAATGTGCATGTCTTCTCGGTGCAATAGGTGCGCGGATGCTGCGAGTGCCAGGTCTTGGTATCGAAGTTCATAAAACTGAATTTGCATCGGAGTCTGGCTCATCAGTTGCGGACCGGATTCCAAACTCGGGTTGCCATCGGGAGGTACGGCGGGTGGGATTGCCATCGGGGATTTGATTTGAACGGGAATCTCCTTCAGGATCAGCTTGTGTTCCTTTATCCAAGGTTCCAGTAAATCCAGATCATCGTCGTTTCCGAATCGCATTACGGCCGAGATTGCGATCGCAAAAACGTTCGGCTCGCAATCGCGATTGCGGAGTGCGTTTCGTGCGACGTCGATCGCCTCGGGAATACCGTGATCGATGCCGATCATCATCACGCTTACCGGATCGCTTCTCGTTGACTTTGTCCAAGCACCGATCAACTTTTGAAGTATCGTGCGCATCGGAGGACGACTGATCTCGATCGTCAATGGTGCCGAACGCAAAAGCAGAACGGTGACTTGTTCTACGCTACGTGGTACATCTCCCCCATGGCGGATACTGTCGTAAATCAACGAGACTGAATCGCCAAGTTCAACGTTCTGCCCGGTCCTAAACTTGTTAAAAATCTCCGCTGCATTGCGTTGTGTCTTCGCAGCGAACTCCGCAGGATTCTCGGGCTTCGAATTTGCGTGATCTGGATGCGCTGCGATAAGCTCCGTAAACAGTCGTTTCGCAACTCGACTCTTCCCAACGATTTCAGCGAATGGCGGCCATCCATCGAATCCATAGGAATTGTTGGGATCGGGATCTCTCAGAAAACCGGTCGTCCGTTTGCCGACATCCAACTCGTAAATCGCATCGGCAATCGCCAAACAACGCGATTGAACTTCCAAATCGTCGGATTCCTTCGCTGCTTTGCGAAGTGGAGCTACCGCCGACGCGTCGCATCGAGACAGTTCCATTACCGCTCGCTCCCGGACGCTGAACTGGGGCGAGCCGAGTTGGTCGATCCAGACCTTCAGCTCGTCAGGCGTTGCAGAATAGCGTATCGGCAGTGCTTTTGAAGAATGCGGGGCTGGACTGCGATCGATCGATGGCTTTTTGCTCTCATCTACCTGACCCAGGATTGGCAATCCATGCAGGGAGCTCGTCAAGGCGACGATGCCGGCCAACGCTCGAATAGTCACCCAATTATGCCGATTGGGCAATTCATGCCATTTCCTGTAAGCCATGCGTGCTCCGTCGTTCCTTTCAAAACAGCATTATAGGCATTTTTCTTCGAGTTGGGTGCATGGAAAAGTTCTTGAAAGTTCTGGGCGTGTCGGCTATAGTCCAGCGTATGGGATTTGCGGCCGCTTGCAGCCAACCACTGCTAAAGAGCCAAACGACTTTACCGAACAGCCCTGTTCGATGCTGTCATGCGATTGAAAACG
>JANPLJ010000945.1:0-1092 GCA_031426475.1 Pirellulaceae bacterium
CTTACATCGGTGCTCTTGTCGACTCGAAAACTTCGGTTCACGGTTCGCCTTGGCGATTTTGCTCTTGCTAGCCACAGGAATTGATTCCAGCTCGGATAAAACTAGTGAAAAGGGAACTTAACAAAACACGATGGAGGAACAGCAACTAGAGTCTGAAAGACTCGCGTTACAACTAAGCGGTTACCTTGGCCTTCTTAGGGGCTCGGAAAGGCAAACCGAACATTTCAAGCAACGCAAACGCGTCAGCGTCGGTCTGGGCGGTCGTGACGATGACGACATTCATCCCTTGAGGACGCGTATATTTATCAGGATTCAACTCGGGAAAAACCAATTGCTCGGACAATCCCAAACTGTAGTTCCCACGACCGTCGAACGCCGTTCGACTAATCCCTCGAAAATCGCGGACGCGAGGCAAAACCAGAGCGACCAACCGATCCATGAATTCGTACATCTTTGCACGTCGCAAAGTTACCTTGCAACCGATCGCAACTCCTTCACGAAGTTTAAAACCAGCGACGGAGTTTCTCGCAATCGTCAAAATCGGCTTTTGTCCGGCGATGTCAGCCATCGCATCGGCGGCGATTTCGAGATGCTTCTTGTCTTGCATCGCCGAACCAACACCCATGTTGATTACGATCTTTTCCAACTTGGGAATCGCATTGACATTTTGCACGCCGAGTTGCTCCGCCAGCTTTGGGCGAATGACTTCGTTGTATCGTACTTGTAATCGAGGAGCCATCTGAAGTTACCAAACCCGCTAAAACCAACTACGGGACTCGAAATAATAAATTAGGACTTGGTCGCACGGGAAGCGCGAGCCGGGGATACTACACCCAACGAAATACCGCTCTTCTTGCTATATCGCTCTTTCGTTCCGTCAGGAAGAAAGCGAACGCCGATTCGGGTCGGCTTGCCTGTTTGAGGATCTAGGATCGCCACATTCGAAGCGTCGATGCCGACTTCTTTCGAAAGGCGTCCACCCTGAGGGTTGCGTTGCGAACGCTTGACGTGCTTGTAAACACGATTCAAACCCTCGACGACGACGCGATTCTTTTCGCGGTCGACTTTCAACACTTTTCCCTGTTGACCAGC
>JANPLJ010000946.1:0-1146 GCA_031426475.1 Pirellulaceae bacterium
CTCGTAACCCTCAGGTCGAAAATGCGTATGGCATGCTACCAACCAAATATTTCCGTCTTTGTCGACATCGATCCCGGTCGGCGTTACCAAGTCGGGATGTTCTGCAAGAAGCGTCAGTTTGACCCCTGGCTGCAAAGTAGCAATACGAGGATCAAGCTCCGAAGGAACCTCTGGAGCTTTCTCGCTTCTCCGTTGAGCAAAGGTGAAAGGACAATCGAGACTGACAAGGATTGAAGCCGCGATAAGTAGCCTACGAAAAGATCGATACTTTGCGAGGTGGAAAAAACATTGGACCATGGCTTGATTAAAACCCTATCGAGTCTCCCGTGCGTCATTCGTGAAGCAATCATTGTATCGAGTGTTTCCCTTCCGCGTTAGAACACCGACACTTCCTCACGACGGACTTTCCCATTGAGACCATCCCACTTTGGTCGAGTATCGATAGAACAGGTCGTTTTCCAATGCCATCAACGACAGCCAGCCATTGCCCGCGAGTTCCTTCACGACCGAATGCTTCTCGATGATACTTTCAATCGCTTCTCGCGGTGCTTCGATGACAACGGTTAATCGCAGAGGCTCGTGCTGGTACGCGCTTCCATCGTGAACAGACTGCCAGGGCAAGCCGGTCATCAAGTCGCCTCCGTTTCCCTGGAGGATGCCCAACTGGCCGACGACATTATGGAGAACTTTGTTCCCGCTTCCGTAGGCTTGATTGTCTACCGTCGAGGCATAGTACTGCAAGTTGATCCAATTCGCGACGACCATCGGCGCCGTCATGACCAGTTCGAGAATCTTTAAATCGACGTCTTGATGGAACTCGTAGCTATGCATAAACGTTCTACCATCCAGAACAAGCCCCTTCGTGCGAGAACGAGGCGCGACGATCAGGGCTGCATTCCCGGCGAGTCCCCATTCGGGTCGAACTTCGGACCAATCGCGACTACGGTATAGGAGCTCTGCCGATGAAGCGTTTCCCAAACGCGAAGAACGCTCGATTCGAGCCATCACCGAGGCTTCCGCTGCCCAATGCTCTAGCTGGCTTAGTTGATCAGCATGCGTATTCGGGCAACTGCCAACATCAAAGAACCGAATCGCATCCGTCGTCGTGTTGTGAACGGCCGGAATAAAGATCGAGTCACTTGGTAT
>JANPLJ010000947.1:0-4880 GCA_031426475.1 Pirellulaceae bacterium
GATGGTTATTCCGACTTCGAATTCGGATTCGTCGACGTTGGTCGGTATATAGTCCTGCTTCACCAAACTATATAGAGGAATGTTCGCTAACGTAACGCCGACGCATAACAACAGAGTTAGCCAACGATATCGCATCGCGAAACGTAAGCTTCCCATGTAGGACCATTCGATCCAACTGTAAAAACCTTGTCGTGAATTCGAGGTTGATGTTCCTGGAGCAATTGGACGCAGCAATCGACTACACATCATCGGCGTCAACGTAAAACTGACGAGCATCGAAATCAGAATAGCGATGGTCGCAGTGACGCCGAATTCAAAAAGCATGCGTCCAGTTACACTTGAGAGAAAGGAAACGGGCAAGAATACGATGACCAGTGAAAGGGTTGTTGCTAGAACGGCTAATCCAATTTCCCGAGTTCCATCGATCGATGCTTGATAGGGGCTCATCCCCTTTTCTTCAATACAATGAAACACGTTTTCCAAAACGACGATTGCATCGTCGATCACGACACCGACCATTAAGACCAGTGCCAGCATAGTAACGTTGTTCAACGTAAAGCCAAACATTTTCATGAAGGCGAAGGTCGCAATAATCGATGTCGGGATGGCGACAGCGGCGATTAAAGTAGATCGCCACGATCGCATGAACAGGAGAACCGTCAAACAAGCGAGAATCGAGCCCGTCACCAGATGGCCTTCGATTTCGTGAAGCGCCGCTAAGATATATCGCGATTGGTCTTGGACAACCGTCACTTCGACGTCGTCGGGCAGGAGCTTGTTGCAGCGAGGCAATTGCTTCTTGATCGCTTCGATGACGCTGACCGTGTTCTCTCCCGATTGTCGTTGAACCTGTAGTACAACGGCTGATTGACCGTTCAGTCGGGCAAGTGTGCGAACCTCCTTGGTACTGTCATCCACTTCGCCGAGGTCCGCTAGTCGAATCGGTTGGCCATTCACCGTTTCGATGACGAGCTCCGGAAACTCGCGCGAGTCTGGAATTCGTCCGAGTGTGCGGAGCGATCTTTCTCGAAGGCCTTCGTCGATTCGTCCGCCTGGGACTTCTGCATTTTGACGCACCAGCGCCTCGCGGACTTGCAGGATGGAAAGCTGATAGGCAGCTAGGCGTTTCGCGTCGATCCTCACCTGGACCGCTCGTGCGGCAGCGCCCGAGATGGTGACTTGCCCTACTCCCATCGAAGATTCAATCACGTTTTTTACGTATCGATCGGCCAGGAAATAGAGTTCTCGAGACGAGCGTGGTCCCGAAACGGCCAACGAAAGAATCGGTGATGAATCCGTATCCTGCTTCAAAACGACAGGCGGATCGACGTTGTCTGGCAAGCGACCGAGGATACTTGCCACCGCATCTCGGACATCTTGAACAGCGGCGTCGACGTTTCGTTCAAGTGAAAACGTCAGAATGACCGTCGACAGACCATCGGAAGAGATCGATCTCAGTTCTTCGATTCCCGCGACGGTGGCGACTGCGTCTTCGATGACCTGCGATACTTCCGATTCGACTTCTTGTCCTGCAGCCCCTGGATGGTACGTGCGAATAAAAACCGTTGGCAAGTCGGTTCGTGGGAATCGGTCGACGCCGAGATTCGGAAATGCGACAAGACCAGCCACGACCAGGGCCGTGATGATCATCAAAGCAAACACCGGACGCTTTACGCAGATTTCAGCTAGCCAATACATCTATTCGTCGTGCTTCCTATTTCAGTCTATCAAGACATACTCCCCCTCGCCCCAGTCTTCTGGGGAGAGGGGATCGGGGGGTGAGGGGCCGACTCGCCAAGAAGATACGCTTTATCCCCGACCGTTGTTGATAATGGCTACATCGCCTCGCTTTGATGGGCGAGTAACGTTTCATTATTCGACTATCTTCTCCTCTTTAACGACTTCAAGGCGTCCAACTTTACCTTGACTACCATACAAAAGAATTTTTTCGCCGACCTCTAACCCTTGGACGATTTCGCTCCGATCGCCTTCGATGCGACCAAGTCGGATGATTTGTGCTCGCACCATATCTCCTTCAACTTTCCATACCTTGTCGACACCGGCAAAGCGAACGACGGAAGCGGTTGGTACGACAATCGCGGTAGCGTTAGAATCGAGAATGACTTCAGCTTCTGCAAACAATCCCGATCGAAGCGATTGATCCTGATTGTCGACGATTGCTTCAAAAGTGAGCGATCTGCTCATAGGGTCGAGAGTTGGACTAATGCGAGTGATCTCGACTTCACGGCTTTGCCTGCTCAGTTCAATTTGCATTCGAACTTTTTGTCCGATTCGAAGCTGCTGTGCATAGCGTTCTGGAATGGCAGCTCGAAATCGTAGAGGCGACTCGCTAACGAGTGTCGCAAGGGATTGACCTGGTTGAACGTACGTTCCGACCGCAACCTGTCGCCCTTGGATGAGGCCTGAGAACGGCGCACGGACGATCGTATCGACAAGGTTTTGACGCGCGAGACCAAGCTGGGCAGTTTGGACACCGATCATCGCAATTTTTTCGCGAACGGCGTTTTGGGCTGACGTATGTCGCGCGGCCGCAACGCGCTCCGCAGATTCTGCGACTTCCAGATCGGTGGCACTGATGGCATTCTGCTGTGATAACCTTCGGATACGTTCAACAGCTTGCTTGGCTTCGTCCCATACCGCTTGAGCTTCACGGACCGGCGCCGCGTTTTCGGGGTTAAGCTTTTCTAATGGATCGCCGTCGCGAAGCCCAACTGCGGATCGAGCTTGAGTGAGCTGAGATTCGGCTTGCGCGACCAGGAGGCGATACTGTTCGTCATCGATCGAGATGAGAGGCGAGTCTTTCTCGATTCGATCGCCAAGATCGGCGTGCACTTGGGCGACTCTGCCAGGCACCTTAGCACCGATCGAGCTTACTTCGTCGACAACTAAGCTTCCTTGCGTTCGGACTCGCAATGGCCAAATCTGGGGCTTAACTTCTAGCGTTTCCGCACGGATGACCGCCATCTCCTTGGTTGGCTTTCCGTCTGACGTGGTCTTGGCACTTCGGTCGCAACCGGAAAGCAAAACCGTAATCGCTAACAACCGATACCATTGCAATCGGCGGCGGTACGATAGACTCAGCATAGATACGAGCGGAATTGGTAGGTCATCGCGAGGAACGACGCAGTTTTGGGAGATCGAGGAGATGGTTGATTATGATCTGGCGAGTTTTGGCACGCAAGAAATGTCGGTTGGAAATCTTCTAAGGCGACAATCTAGCGTTTAGAAGCAAAGCCTAGCTAGCTAGTATTATCGCATGGAATTCAATCGGGGACATGTAAACTGCGGAAAACCATACAAATCTAAGGTAAAACCGAATGCTCGGGTCGGAATCGATGAATAAATCAACTATTTACCTTAGCCGTGCCCAGTCTCGAAAGATCGACGAGCGAGCGATCGCTGAGTTTTGCATTCCGGGGATTGTTTTGATGGAGAATGCTGCGCGCGGTTGCGTCGACGTTCTCAGCGGATTAGGAATCAAAGGAAAGGTCTGTGTTTGTTGCGGTGTTGGCAATAACGGTGGAGATGGTTTGGCTATGGCAAGGCGACTCGACCTTTCGGGTTACGCCGTTCGTGTGTTTTTGGTCGGCGATCTAAGTCGACTCACAGGCGATGCTGCAATCAATTTTCGAATCCTCGAACATACCGATGTACCGATCATTCATGGCCCGTTTGATATAACTCGCTTCACATCTTTTCTCGAAGACGCAGACTGGATCGTCGACGCATTGTTGGGGACGGGATTCCAGGGATCATTGCGTCCACCGCTGAACGAAGCCATCGACACGATAAATCAAATGCCGGCAAAAAGATTTGCCGTCGATCTGCCGAGCGGGCTAGACTGCGACACGGGGGTTCCGGGGGGACCGACAGTTCGCGCCGATCACACATGCACATTCATTGCGGCAAAGATGGGCTTTCTAAATCCTGACGCACAGGCCTATCTTGGAAAGGTCCATATCGTCGATATTGGTGCTCCAAGAAAACTCGTCGACTCGATTCTCGACTCCGAGTAGGGAGCCGTTCCACAACAAACATCGTTCGATACTTGACGAGACGACGCTACCGCGGACAATCGCATGCTCTATGACGAATCTAACTTGGAGACCTAGTTTTTCAGCCAGTGCGCTACATGCGGCTCAAGCATTGGCGACTCAACAAAGTGTGGTGGATCCGTCGCTTTTTGCGAGCTTGGCTCCATCTGCCAAAGAACTCGATTCAATCATGGTCGACTGGCTTGGCAAGACGTCTGCACGGGGATGGCGGTTGCTGGTCGGTATGGCATCTGGAATCGATAGCAATCACGCTCTGTGCGAACAATGGATGCGACGATTGCGAGTTGGTGGCGCCGACAATGCGTCACGCATTGCGAGACTAGCCGGAGCCATTTCCGACGTTGAAGCGGCAACAGCTTTAGCTTATCCAAAGCTCGTAGAGCAGTTGTTGCTTCGCGGAAGGCCCTTGCAAGAACAATGGGTTGGTTACGGCCGTGGTTTGATGGCTCACATTCGACGGCTTACGCACGAAGCCTGGTTGGTATCGGAAGCAGAGGCGATCCTGGTGCATCCTGTTCTGGGTGGAGCCGGTTATCCCCATCCAACGCTCAATCGGTTTTTGATCGAAGCCGTCCTAACAAATCCACTTGCGGAGTTGCCAGAGGTGGTTCGAGTCGCATGGTTGGTTTGTCAACTGCAGGCTGACATACCTGCGTTTGTCGAGGAAATTTCCCCAGGCCGCGCGGAACCGATCGTCGCTCTCGCTTCGCTGGTTGTCGCGCTGGCAGCAGCCGAAGTTATGGAGCTCAGCCGTTGCGATGAACCGACAATACAGCTGGCTGTCGAACACTGGCAGATTGCGAT
>JANPLJ010000948.1:0-5075 GCA_031426475.1 Pirellulaceae bacterium
GTCACGGCGCGAGTCGCGGGGTCTGGACCGTACAATAATCCTCGCGATTCCAGATAGCGATTCAAATCCGCCAGCACCAATCCTGGCTGAACACGAATCGTTCTCGCTTCTTCATCCAGCTTCAGAATTCGGCGCATATAGCGGGAAAAATCGATCACTAAACCGGCACCTAATGCCTGACCCGCCAACCCTGTCCCTCCGCCGCGAGGAAAGAGCGGTAAATTATTCTCCGCTGCATACTTTACGGTCTGAACCACGTCTGCGGCATGTCGAGGTCTGACGACCCCTAGCGGCATGAGTTCATAGACCCCAGCATCGGAGGCATACATTTGGGTTTGAATCGGGTCACAGTAGACATCGCCGTCCAAGAGACCTCGAAGATCCGCTTGGACTCGTAATCGTTCAGCATCCATAGTGCCTATCATCGTCTCCAACGACAAAGCGGTCCAGGGCGAAGCGGCTCAAGCCAGAATATCTTTCGCAACCGTACCAGCCACGTCCGTTAGCCGAAAATTGCGTCCGGCATAGCCAAACGTGAGCTTTTCGTGATCCAATCCAAGCAAATGAAGGATCGTAGCGTGAAGGTCGTGGACGTGCATTTTGTTCTCGACGGCGTAATATCCGTATTCATCCGTTGCGCCGTATGCGATTCCACCTTTTACTCCACCGCCAGCCATCCACATCGTGAAGCCATGTGGGTTGTGATCACGCCCATCGTTCCCTTGAGCAGTCGGCGTCCTTCCAAACTCGCCTCCCCAAAGTACCAACGTATCCTGAAGCAAGCCACTCGATTTGAGATCTTCAAGAAATCCCGCGATCGGTTTGTCGACTTCCAATGCGTTCTTCGCATGGCCTTGATATAGCTCGCTGTGTTGGTCCCATTGAACTTCGCTGTCGCTGTGCGTGACCTGAACGAAACGAACTCCGCGTTCGAGAAACCGTCGTGCCATGAGGCATTGACGACCAAAGTTTTCTGTCACGGGGTCGTCGATACCGTAAAGCTTCAATGTCGCCTGACTTTCGCCGGAAAGATCTTGAGCTTCTGGCATTGACGCTTGCATTCGAAACGCGAGCTCGAATGTACTCATCCGGCTTTCGAGCGCATCGTCGCGATCTGTTCGAGTTAACTGTTGCTTGTGCAAAGCGTTAATGAGATCTAGCTGACGTCGCTGCATCTCGATCCCGACTCTTGGATTTCGAATGTCGTTGACCTTTACACTGGTGACAGGCGAACTCGCGCTTCCCAGCGGCGTCCCTTGGTAATGAGCTGGCAAGAATGCAGCGCCCCAATTGTTGACACCTCCGTGTGCAAGCGTTGGGCAAATCGTAATGAAGGCAGGAAGGTTCTCGTTCTCTGTGCCCAGCCCGTAAGTTACCCATGAACCTAGACTGGGACGAACGAATTGATCTGAACCCGTATGGAGCTTAAGCGTCGCTCCGCCATGAGCAGGATTAGTACCGTGCACAGATCGTAAGATACATAGATCATCGATTTTCTGGGCGACGTGCGGAAACAACTCGCTGACCGGCAATCCGCTTTGGCCATACTGATGGAATTTCCAAGGCGACTTGAGAAGATTTCCCTGCTTCGCAAACACGACCCTCGGAAGCTCAAAGGGAGGCGGTTTCCCATGGTCTCGATCAAGTTGCGGTTTGGGATCGAACGTGTCGACTTGTGACGGACCACCTTTCATAAACAAAAAGACGATTCGTTTTGCACGCGCGGCGAAATGGGGAAGCTTCGAAGCAAGAGGACTTCTTTGGGACCCTGCGATAGGTTCTTCGGCAGCCGCGGTTTTTTCCAATATCGCTTTCAACGCAAGGTATCCAAACCCAATCGCCGAGTTCTGTAGAAGAAGTCGCCGCGTGGTTTGGCCGAGGTCATCGGATTGATGGGACGAAAACATGGGACTTACCTGACAAAAATAAATTCGTTGCTCGCCAATAGACTCTGGCAATACAACGACCATGCCATTCTTTCGTCGCCGATCGAACGACTCGAGTTGGCCTGGGATGCGGAGCTCTTGAACTCGGAGAGGTATTCGGACGCTAGTTGAATATCGATTGGCGATGCAGGGCGACCATAGACCAGCTCGTGCGCTAGCTCAATTCTTGGGAGCGAATCCGAAGAAGCCCGTATCAGTTTGTCGGCCATGGCATCGGAGGACTCGAGGACCAAGTCAGAGTTCATGAGAAGCAACGCTTGGGATGGGATCGTCGTTTGGTTACGGCTACCCGTCGGCATCGTCGGATCAGGGAAATCGAATTGCTCGAGGAATCCATAAAGATGGTTCCGAATGATCGGGATATAGATCGATCGTCGATGGCTGTCATATCGTGTACGATCGGTGGAAGTATGATCAAAAACGAATTGACGATTTCGAAGCGGTATCGACTTGCCCGACATCGATTCATCCAATAAACCCGCCACCGCGAGTAAACTATCGCGAATCTGTTCGGCTTCTAAGCGTTGTCGAGGGAATTTCCAAAGCAGACGATTATCAGGATCGTGTCGCATTGCATCCGCTAAATCGATTTCCGACGACATCTGATAGGTGCTGGAAGTAACAATCAATCGATGCATGGCTTTCGTCGACCAATTCGACTCGATCAAATACCGCGCTAACCAATCCAATAGCTCGGGGTGCGAAGGCGGATCACCGATCGCTCCGAAGTTCTCGGTAGAACGAACCAGGCCCGTCCCAAAGTGCCATCGCCACAAACGGTTTGCGTAGACTCTTGCCGTCAGGGGATGGGAGGGGCTTGCCATCCACTGTGCGAGTTCCAGACGACCGCTTTCGTCGCGAGGCAATATCGGCTCGGAAGTCGTAACCATCATCACGGCTGGGAAACTCCGGTAGATTGGAGCACCCAGATTGCGATGGCTTCCGCGAATATGAATCGGAAGCGAGTTCAGAATCTGGCCGTCTGCCACGCTCATCGCCGAAGGGGAATCCGGCGCTCGGCTTTCGGTCACCCAAACTCGTTCAGCCAGGCGACGATACTCTTCGAGTGTCTCCGAATCGAATGCAAAATTGGGCTTCGACGGAATTGCTAAGAAGCCGACTCCATCATAAAGAATCTTGCGAACCTGCTCCAATTCGGGCGATTCTAGTTCAATCGATTTCGAACCAGCTTTCTTAGCTTCCGCAACGGCTTCCTCGACGCGCCGAAAAAGCGAGTCATAGTGGCTCCGGATTCCCTCGATATCGCCTGTCGCGACACATCGATTCCATTCGCCTACGAAAGTATCATCGGCGTGTTGATGCAAAAAACGGCAGCAATGGTGCAGCACATGCGCATTCAATCCATTGCGACTCGCGACAGCTTCGGCGTCGAACAATGAACAATCCGGCGATAGTTGTGCAGCAGCAACAAGGTAATCCGCAGCCTTGTCTCGGGCATCGGCTCGGGCTTTCACAATCGCTTGTTGTTTGAAATTAGCCAGCGTTTTCTTGGTGGCGGCAATCTCGACTTCGACCGATTTGATCTGTTCCGCTTCTTCTTTGTTCGCGAAATCGATTTCATGCCAATGGTGAATCGCCCCCTGTCGGGTTTCGCCAAAGGTCTTCGTGCTCTTCAAGATTGCAGCCATCGCGTAGTAGTCGGATTGCTTCAGCGGATCAAACTTATGGTCATGACATCGAACACAACCGAGCGTCATTCCCCAGAAAACCTTTCCTAACGTATCGAGTTGCTCGTCGATCGTATCCATCTCGAGCTTCTCTTGGTCGGGTTCCGCGAGAACTTTCGCTCCAAGCACCAAGAAGCCAGTTGCGATCTTGGTTTCCAAATTTGCATCTGGCAACAAGTCCCCCGCTATCTGTTCGATGATGAATCGATCGAATGGCTTGTCTCGAGTGAAAGCCTCGACAACATAGTCCCGATACCGCCACGCATTGCCGAATGCGAGATTCTCGTCGAGGCCGTTTGAATCGGCGTATCGTGCAACGTCCAGCCAATGCCGGCCCCAGCGAACGCCGTATCGAGGCGATTGCAGCAATCGCTCAACAACTTTTGAAAACGCGTCTTCGCTCTCGTCGTCGAGAAAACTCTTTATCTCATCGGGTGACGGCGGCAATCCAGTCAGATCGAATGTCACTCGACGAATCAAGGTGCGTTTGTCGGCGGGTGGGCTTGGTACCAGGCCGTTGGCTTCAAGCTTTGCAAGCACGAAAGCATCCAATGGCGTCCTCGGCCAGTTCGGGTTTTTCACCGACGGGATCGGAGGATCGCTTATCGGTTGAAAGGACCAAAAGGCTCGCCCTACTTCAATGCTCATGCCCATTGGCACGTTCGCGTCGTTTTCGTCGGATCCCGTGCGTGGATCCGGGGCACCCATTTCAATCCACTTTTCAATCGCCTCCACCTCTCGCGCCTTTAACGGCGAATCGGGAGGCATACGTAGGTCGGCGTTCTTGTATCGGATCGCTTCGGCAAGCAAACTCGACCGTGGATCACCGGGGATCAAGACCTTTCCCGAGTCGCCGCCCGCGAGCAATGGATCTTTCTTATCGACGCGAAGTCCACCCTTGCTCTCTTTACCCGAATGACACTCATAGCATTGCTCGACCAGGATCGGCCTTACTTCGGTTTCGAAAAAAGTGATGCCTCGCTCCGTTTCAGTGTTATTCTCAGCAAAGGCAGTCGATGGCAACGTCGATGCAACGATGCTCAGTAACCAGCGACTGAACACTCTTTGAATGGCTTGGACCGTAGATTGCTGGCAAATCAAGAGAGGACTCTCGACAGGAAGGTAGGTAGGTTCTGCACGGTGACACAAATGTTGGTATTCACGATGCAGCAGACACTCAGGATAACAGCTGCGTTCAAATCAATCAAATTTTGAGACTTCTCGCTGATCGCTGGCATCGATCGTAACAAAATTACCTGGTTCACCTGGTTCCCAGGCTCCTGCCCTCAGAATTACCCACATCTTTAATATCTTTCGTACTCGTACTCAATGAAATGGTACTCGTACTCGTACTCGATAAGTCCCGGGATGCGAGTACGAGTACCGCATTGCATGCTGAGTACGAGTACGAAAATACATGGGAAAACCAACGGCGATCTAC
>JANPLJ010000949.1:0-1841 GCA_031426475.1 Pirellulaceae bacterium
GTCGTCACGTGAACACCGACTTGATCGGCGATTTGTTGCATCTTCAACGGTTCGATCGCCTCGGGGCCTTCATCGAGAAAACGTTTTTGGTAGTCGACGATATGCTGCGAGACTTTCAGGAGTGTACTTCGACGTTGCTGAATCGCATCGATTAGCCACTGCGCACTGTTTACTTTCTTGCGAATGAATTCTTTTTCTTCGAGACTCGCGGTCGGATCCATCAGGCGACGACGATAGTAGTCGCTGATCCGAAGAGGTGGCAACGAATCGTCTTCGAGTCGAACCACATATCGCCCGGTTTCATCGGGCTCGACAATCACATCGGGGGTGACCGATGGGACAAAGACTTCCATGAAGGCGGCCCCAGGTTTCGGATTCAAGTGATGCAACTCTGCCCGTATCTCGCGAATCAGATCCAATGAGAAGCCGGTCTTCTTTTGAATAATCGGCAATCGATTTTCAGCTAAATCATCGAGGTGCTCGTCGATGATCGTGCGCGTCTGTTCGTAAAGATCGCCACCGGGCTTCAATTGATTCAAGAGGCATTCGCGAAGGCTGCGAGCTGCGATGCCGGCAGGCTCAAGGGTCTGGACAATTCGCAACGCTTCTTCGGCTTTCGCGATATCGCCTGGAACATGATCCGGCGGCAAGATATCGATCAGAGGCGTCGTAAAGTAGCCACCGTTGCGTGCATCCAAGCACGACACAATGCGTTCCGCGATCGACTCGACATCGCTGTCGATGTCCATCTCTGCCAATTGGTGCAGGAGATAGTCGTTGAGCGATTCCGGGCGTTCGGCAGCATTGGCCATCAAGTCGCTATGGCGATCGACGCTGTCCTGAACACGAGAAGCGGACGGTCGAAAGTCATCGAACGTATCCGGCATTTCGCTGTCCATGTTCGCCAATCGCTCGAAATCCTCGGCATTCGACGAATCATCTTTGACGACCAATTCCCGTTCGTCCTCGTTCTTGGACGTCGGGGCCTCGACCGGTTCTTGCTCGTCGTCCGGATCAGCCGCACCCGGCTCGGGTTCGTCGAGTTCCAGCATCGGATTCTCGTTCATTTCCTGCTCGATTCGCTCTTGCAGGGCCAGAATTGGAAGCTGAAGAATCTCCATCGACTGGATCATCTTCGGCGCCAGCTTCTGCGTCTGGGATTGCCGGGCTTCCATTCCGAAAGAAAGTCGCATATGCCATACCGCCAGTTAGAAGACGTGATTGACCACTCAAGGATAACTCTACCCTCAATTTAACCGCTGAGCAGGCTTTCTGGCAGCCTAAATCGAAAATTCCACATCATTTGGAATGAAAATTGCGGCGCAAGCTTTTTTCCAAAATTTTCGAGTTTTATTTGGAACAGCTGGTTGATAGCGGCGATTCTTCCGAAGTCAGACGACTTCCGCTACGATGTCTGCTTGTCTCATAAGTTCGTTCGACACAACTCGATGTAACCCTTCGATGACCGATTCTACAGAACCCGTTGAAAACCAAACCATTGCTGGACCAGATTCGCGTTCCGATGGTAGGTACACGGTTGTCGCTCGCCGTTATCGGCCGAAGGATTTTACGGAACTTGTCGGCCAGCAAACAATTGTTCAAGCGTTGACGACAGCGATTCAAACCAACCGAGTCGGTCACGCCTACTTGTTTACTGGGGCACGCGGTGTTGGGAAGACGAGCTCGGCGCGCATTTTCGCTAAGGCATTGAATGCATCCGCGGATGGTAGCGGTGTATTTGACGCTAACTCGGATGTCGCTCAAGCGATCGATGTTGGCGAGGATATGGATGTATTAGAGATCGATGGAGCCAGCAACCGCGGGATCGACGAAATACGTCA
>JANPLJ010000950.1:0-5549 GCA_031426475.1 Pirellulaceae bacterium
CTGGTGTTGAACTATACCCAACGTTGGAAATCGCGATGGCGACTCCGCGTACTTCAGCTTACTTGGCACATAACGCAGTCCCTATTCAATTCAGTGAAGAAGACTTCGAACAAGCCTTGTCGAGCAACTTCGTGACCAAGGTTATCTATCTTCCTGATCCTGAGTTCCAAGGTGACGCGCTCGCCGGCATCGATACGCTGGTCAGCACCAAACTGGAACCCGGTCTCGATCCAATCATCGAAGCCGACCGTCGCGGGGCCATCTTAGCGATCCTTCGCCTCGGTAACAAAGACGTCGAGATGTCGGGACCAAGTGTTTTTGGTGTCGATGGATCCGGCTACGGTCCTGGTATGTGCGGTCCCAACGGGATGCCTTGTGGCGCAGGCGGACCAGGAGGAATGGCAAACGGAATGTCGAATCCGCCCAATATGGTTGCTGGCGTCACAGCGCCCCAATACGGAATGACCTACACAGGGACACCGATTGGGCTCGCAGGTCCTCCGCATATTCCGTTGGGTGCCCCAGCCGGCTTGCAACAGCACATCATGCGAAACCATACGCATATGAACATTCCCGATCCTGTGGATAAGATGAAGATCCATGTTCGGTCTCAACCTGGATACTCGTATCCAACTCCGCCTAGCCGAGCATCGATCCGAGAACAGAATATTCATCCCGGTTATCCATCCGGTCGTCCAGCATTCGAACACGCAAGCAAGTCCGTGACTCCGAATCAATTCGGCGGTGGCTCGCAGTCGATCGGTGGCCCAGGCGGTGGGGGCGGTGGAGACGCCTATTGCCCTCCAGGAATGGTTCGATAATTCATGCTGTCACACTCGATGGTACAACGAATTTGTGTCCTGACTATTGGCTTGGTAGGCATCTGCTTAACGAGCCAAGCGTTCGCCCAGTACACAGCGACGTCGAAATTGCCCTCTGGCATACCTTTGCTCAACGACAACATGCCACCAGGTATGATCGGTTCGATTCAGCTGCAGCGGCAGCCGAATCTATGCGGCTACTTTCAGCCTGTTGAACTGCGTGGCCCTCGCGGAATGCAGTTCGCATTGGTCAGCGATGGGGTGTTTGGAGACAATCTTCCACAACCCGTTCGCGCAGCGTTTCTAGTCGGTGCGGTATATCGGTTCCGAGCGGTTGGACTTCCCAACGATCCAGACTCCGAGCTGTTCCCAACCGTCGAGATCATCGATCGAACCTATCCGCCATCGGAGCGAGAACATCGCTTTCCCATTCCGATCGAACTGGATTCGACCGACATCGAAGCGGCGTTGCGTGGTGAATTGGTGACTCGTGTTATTTACTTGGAAGACTCAACGTACGCTGAACCGAATAGCCATGCTGGCGGTCCGCAACGAGTTTTCGATGTCAAGCAAAACGAAGACACATTGCGATCCGCCGACGCGGTCGGTCGCCCGCTGGCTATCCTTCGAATTGGATCTCGAATTCCCGATGTCGTAGAAGGCCCTGGTGCCGAGCATTTCCTGTTCGGTTCACCTCCTTGGACACCGATCAAAAACATTCCTGTCGGCAAGACGCTCAGCGATATAACCACACCATGATCAAAACGAGACGCGGTTCAAACTCACGGACGACTCAGCGTGCACCAAAGCTTAGGTGTACTCTGATGTGTTTGATCGCGCTGTTTGGATTCGTTGGATGCCAACACAACTTGGCATCCAAGTCGAAATTGCGGGTCTCAGAGACGCCCACTCAAACAACTGCTCCGATGCTCCACGATTCGGCCGCACGGCAAGTCTTTCCCGTTTCTCGCATGCGTTCAGGGACGGCCGGTGGGCCGTGCGTCGCGCACGAACACACGGGATGCGGTGGAGCGTGTTGTCAATCACAGTCTTATCGACCCACGTTCCCTGAATTGAACCAACCAGGAGGCCCATCCAACGAGTGCCAGTTGGCATCGTACCAGAATGAAATGCCATGCGAACCACTCTACCGACCTCGACACACCGATCCGCAAGAATATGTCTACGACGGAGGTGATCGCGACCCGCAAGCTCGCCTTCGAGACGATCTCTCGGTAGTCGGTTTGGATTCCGAAGATACCGTCATACGATTCGAAACCGAATCGGGCGCCGTCGAACTGCAATCAGGATGCCGAGTTCCCATTTATGCTCCCCGGTTTGCTTCCACGCGCAAGATCACGCCGCTGGGTTTCAGCGATCGTGTTGTAGCCACTCAAGCCACCCTTCGAGAGCAAAAAATTGGTCGCATGGCCGAAGTGCTCCCCCCGACAAAGGTCCAGTTGAGACAAGGACCGTCGCGAGAAGAATCGGTTCATGTCGTCGAATCAGTTCGCGATCGCAATCGCGGAGTACTGATGGATAAAGTACTTCCGGCTATCGAGATTAGCGAGGCCTTCGAGCCTTATGAAGATCTCCAGATCATTCGACTTGGCAAGCTCTCAACGGTCGATCAAGTAAAACTTCGCCGATCGGCACTAGCTGCTCTGAGTTGGTCGAATGTCGACGAGTTGGTAGTCCTCGTCGATAACGTCGAAGCCAAGCTCATCGAGGTCGATAATCAGCCGCAAGAACTCTTGATGTATGAACTCGACGGCAAACCACGGGTTCGATTATGCAAGGTCGCGTCGCATCAAGTCGCTGAGCCAGGCGATACGATCGACTTTACCATCCGCTTCGATAACACCGGTGACCAGAAGATCAACAATATTGTGGTCCACGATTCGCTCACACCGCGTCTTGAATACGTCGAAGACTCGCAAAAGACGAGCATGAAATCCGATTTCAGCAGCCGAGCAAACGATGTCGGATCATCCGTCCTGACCTGGACGTTCACGGAACCGATCCGACCTGGTCAAGGCGGCTATATTCGATTCCAGTGCAAGGTTCGGTAGCCAAAGTCGACGGAGTCGCGGGACCACTATGGTCTCAGCAAACGACAAACGGCATTGCAGAATTGCAATGCCGTTTGATTTTTATCGTTAAGATCGATGCTTCCGAAGCGAATCGGAACTATCGCATAGCGATCTTGTTGGTGTCGTCGAAGTTAAAGCTGACGACCATTTCATCACCACCGATGAGCCGAATCGTTTTCTCTTTGACTTGTCCGTTCCAAGTTACGATGATCTTATAATCATCCCAAACTTGGCCAGGCGTTAGTTCTTGGCTTCGATAGGTCCGAGTTTCGCCAACCGATTTCGTACCATTGCCAGCCAACACAACTTTGGCATCTTGCGGAACGTTTAGTGTGAGTACGGTTTCGGCAGCCTTCGATTTTTCTTCAAGGGCGAACTCAATCGACTCCGAAGAACCAGGGACCAAAACAATTGTTTTTTGCTCGGTAACAGTACGACCGTTGACTTCGCGTTCGGCTCGCACTTCAAATCGATAGCTCTGTCCCGCTTCGAGATCTTTCGAAACAAATCGTCGAACGGCTCCCGTACTCTTGGTGCGATTGCCGTTTACGAAAACCGTAGCCGCCTCAGGCAAGACAACGTTCAGTTGGATTTGATCTGCATCGACGACTGGCTTGCTGCTGGCGACTAGACGATTGCTCCATCCCGAGCCATTCAAAGCACCGCTATGAAGGGGAGCGGGTTGCGAGACGGCACCTTCCACCGCCGGTGCGCCGTAGGTGGATGGGCTCGAGTACATCGGTGCGCTCTCACCATATTGCACGCCGCTATCGTAGCTAGAACCTACGCTACCGTAGCTTTCGACTGACGAACTATGCGAGCTTCCACCATAGTAGCTGCTTCCGGTACTACCGTAGCTTGCATGTGAATAACCACCGCTGGAACCGCCGCCGTACGAGATTCCTCCGCCGGAGCTTCCGTGATGCGATGCACCCGACGAGCCGTGCCCCCCGGAGCTGCCATAGCTGATCGGAGAATATCCGCCGCCGGAACTGCCGTGAGATACACGGTGATAACCACCGCTGGAACCGCCTCCCGAGCTGCCAGCACTTGCGCGCAGAGCGACTCGATTCGCATGATGAGAATGGATGGAAGCAGCAAGTCTTCGAAGAGGGCCAACGTGCGCTACGCCTCCGCTGCTACCATAACCAGCCGATGCACCGCCGCTACTTCCGTAACCCGCAGTATAGCCACCGCTACTTCCGCCGCCTGCAGAATATCCCCCGCCACTGCTTCCGAAGCCAGCGGAATAACCACCCGTGCTACCCATTCCAGCAGCATATCCCCCGCCGGAGCCAAATCCGCCTCCACTCGATCCCCAACCAGCTGAAGCCGACGCGGCCATCATCAATAAGCCTGCGACCGACAATAATCCTTGAATTTTCTTCATGATGCAGCACATCCTCCCAGAATACGGGTCCCCCGAAATCACACCGAGCCAACCATCGACCCGGACACATCTATCAACTTCTTTAGGATACCCCGTAAGCTGCGCAACGCAAGCAGTCTAGGGGGTATTTACAGAATAGAAAACCTGGATCGAGTGGGAAAACAATGCTCGATTTAGAGGTATATGGCGACTATTCTGATTATTTAGGTTGTTCCGCGAAATTTTTTAGCCCGAGTGTGCGGATTGTATCATTGCTAGGCAACGTTCTTGCACCAAACGCAAGTCGGCGTTCGGGTTTTTTTTCTTCGCTTGCCCTGCCAAACTGCCGAGTGCTTTGACGTTTCCAGCCTGTACTTTTTTGACGACGTCAGGGTTTGCAGCCAACAGCTCGCGGCACAATGATTCAATTTCGTCTGCGTCGACTGCAACAATACCGATGTCGCGAATAACCGCGTTAACATCTTGCTTAGGATCGTCGAGCAGTTTTTGAAAGATCTCACGGCCGCGAGCAGTATCTAACGGGCCGGACTCGATCGCTTTGAGAAGCTCCGCAAGCGAACTCGGCGAGATACCGAAGTCCTTGATCTCGATCTGTTTCTCCTTCAACGTGCGTAGCACATCCTGCTGCATCCACGCCGCAACCCGCTTGGGAGGCCCTCCAGCCGTGATGACCGCCTCAAAATACTCAGCTACCCCCCTGCCCTGCGATACGATTACTTCGGAATCGTAGGGTTTGATCCCAAACTGTTGAACAAAGCGAAGACGCTTGGCTTGAGGCAATTCACCCAACGAGGCTCGTACCGACTCGATCTCGGTTTTGGCTAAAACCACCGGAACAAGATCGGGGTCGGGAAAATATCGGTAATCCGCCGACTCTTCTTTTTCGCGTTGCATCGTCGTTGCCCCCGCGCTGTCGTCCCACCCTCGCGTTTGCTTGGGAAACTGGCCAATCAATAAACCGTTCTGCTGCCAAACATGATATTGCCGGCTCGCTTCGTACTGCAGTGCGCGTTCGACTGCCCGAAAGCTATTCAAATTCTTAATCTCGACGATCGGAGTCGCCAACGTCTTGCCATCGCGATCGATATGCAAATTGACATTCGCATCAACCCGCAACGACCCTTCCTGCATGTTGCAGTCCGAGACATCCAGATGTTCGAGCAACAATTTCAATTCAGTCAAATACGCTTTGGCTTCTTCGGCCGAAGACATGTCGGGTTCGCTTACGATTTCCAAAAGCGGAGT
>JANPLJ010000951.1:0-5161 GCA_031426475.1 Pirellulaceae bacterium
ATTCCAAGACCTGTCACAACAATTCGCCGCATCAATGCCTCCTACGAAAAAAATTTCGGACACCCCTAGGATTCGGCCGGCAGCCTATTGTTCAATGAGTGATTTCATTCTTGTTCATCCTCGGATGGCATTCTGATTATATCAAATACATCAGCTATGCCGCCATCGGGACAACTTCGTATTCACCGCTCGGTATGAACTGCTCAAAATACTGTTTCTCTATATCCGACATTTTCGTTCCATCCATCTGCCACGGATCATACGGCTTGGAATAGATCTGCTTATAGAGAGGGTATCCGGTTTGATCGAGTTTCGCAAAATCATGCCTGCACATGATCGCGGGATTTCCTTTTACGGCTGCATATTCCTTGGTGTCGGAACAGCGTTCGCATCCAAAAAGCCGTTCATAGACCTTGGCGTGTCGTGGGTGGACCGCTAACAAGAGCTGATCAACTTTTCGCCGTCGAGCAGTTTGAAGAAGTAGGCTAATTCCACGAACAAAAGTATTGAATCTCTCGCGACTATCAATCTCTTCGTTGCTATGTGCCAAGCATGAGACTTCAGCAAGCCGAATCCCTTGCGAGCGCATTTGTTCGACCTCGTTCTGGAACAGTGATTCTAAAGGCATTCCGTATAATCCATCCCTCACCAGCGTAACCGTGAATACAACCTCTCCCGCTTGCTTAGCCACGATGATCTCGGTTTCATCCGCCAAATGTTGCCTCATGACTCGAATACTATTCGATTTGAGATCGGTTAACCCCGAGCGACCGTAGACTCGATGAACGAGCCTCAATGCTTCCTCACGTTCTGATCGGCAGTCAGTCACTTTCAAGACCAACTCTGCTGGCGAAACGGAGCATCGATCGCTTGGATGGAATTCCGTTGCAAGGCTCAGCGGATTTCGAGCAAGTGTTTCGGTAGTGGACTCTGTAACAAGAAGTTGAGAGATTGCGGACATTTCAAATCAAACCTCCAAGAAGACTCAGATCGAAAAGAAAATTTCAGACTACTAATTCGAGGCAAACGAAGATTCCGGGCTCTCCGAATATCGCAGAGCTTGCGAAACAAGATCGTCGATCGAACTAACCGGGATTTGTAAAAAACCACACGGATCGTCGGGATTGACGCTCGCAATAATAAGTTCAGGAGCAATCGTGCACACATGTGAACGAATCATTCTGAAGTCCGTTCCGTCACCAAAAGAATGAATCCAAACATGTGGTTTACGTTGCGCTATCATCGCCATGATCTCAATGGCGTTCAATGAGCGGCCAACTATCTCGACGTCGGAGTAGCGATCCAAAGAGTATTGAATGAGTTCCCTCTCGAGTTGCTGCTCGACCGAAATCAAAACGCGTACGTGATTCATCAGATGGTGCTTCAATTAAAAAGTGGAATACGGGAGTAACATTGATGTGGACGGCATTCTGAAAGATTCTCAATTGCAATACAATGAATCTCTGGAACCAAAAAAGATGGAAAGAAGAACTACGATTCATAGCTCTTGGAACTAGATCCCATGGGATCTATCGAGATATGGGCGAAAGGTCTCCGCCGAGGCTACGGGCTACCATCATCGCCAGAAACTTAGTTTAGCGCCGAAAGGGTGAACGCAAATGTGCAGCAATTGATTCTTCAATCCTTCAACCTAGTAGCGAAACTCGTCAAGAGTTTCGGCTCACCCTACAAAATCGCCGAAAGTCTTTAAGACTTTCGGTACAAGCCAACCCGCGTTTCTAGCGATGAAGAAGGACTAGTGATTTGTTCTAGTCAAACTGGAACTGAACCACAGTCGGGAGTGCGACGCTCCTGCGGAGCCGCGTTTGGATCTCATGCGATTTGCGACGTTTGACTCGGCAGGAGCCTCGTCCTCCCGTTTTGTCCAGTTCGCTCCAGTCGAGCAAGCCGACTGGCGACGGATGGATTGACCGATAGGCAAAGCACTAAAACGGACTGAGCCAGTTTTCCTGACGAGCGCGGTCCACGGCTTCCAGTCGACTATCCACGTTCAACTTTTCCAGAATATTGTGAACATGGTTTTTCACCGTATAGAGCGAAAGACAGAGCTCTCGGGCAATCTGCTTGTTACTGCTGCGCTTCGCGAGTAATTCCATTACGTCATATTCGCGAGCTGTCAACGGTGTGCGAGAAACGGATGCAGGAACCTGCCAACTTGTTGCCGTCGAAACTCGTGATAACTCGGAGAACATCGTCGCAGCAAATTCTGGCGAGCAAATTGTTTCGCCGCTTATCGCATTTCGAATCGCGAGCCCCAGATCTGACATAGAAGCTTTCTCGAGAACACATCCTTGTACTCCGGCAGCGATGCACTCGAGAAGCCCGCTGTGATCGTCCGGGACCAGAAGAATGATCTTGATCTTGGGACAATCTCTTCGAAAAGACCGTACGATCTCAACAGATAGGCTGTCCGGCAGGTTCAGATCCAGCAAGACGATGTCTGGTTCCTTGTCGTCTAGGGACTTTTCAATTTGATTGCGATTTTTATGATCGATCGAGATCGCGTCATATCCGAGCGACATATCCAAAAACGTAACCAAACAATCGCGGAATAGGCAATTTCGATGGAAGACGATGACTCGGCTCATGGCTTGTTTCAATTCGCTTAAATCCGTTTAACACTGACTCGAAAGCCCCAACAACTGACTGACTATATTGCGTTATCTAAAATTCGCTTCTCGAGAAATTGGACACCGGAAAAACCGTCCGACAATTCGGAAACGTTGTATTCTGGGTAGGAAAAAGATCATCTGATAAGGTGCTGTCTGAATAGGATTCTGGCATAACACCAGGTCGAGGTGCATTCTAGGCTGCAAAATCCCGACAGGCAATATGGGAAAGATAGGGCGATCTGGGGTTTTCGGCATTCCGTACAGGGCAGCTTTAGGCGGAGAAATACCCAATAAAACACGCGAGAAAACTCATTTTAAAGTTCCCGAAAACCCTGTTTCTCAACAACAACGTTGAGATTTTCAACCCGGAATTTTAGAGTTTCTCGTTTGCGATTGAATCCCCGCGGATTGCTTAACAAGTTTCACTATTGCAATTGCAATACGGAATGCGTTCTCCGTATATTTGGAAAACCAAATTTGGAAAACCAGATTTGGGAGAGCCAATTTCAGCGAAACGACACATAGAGGTAGATCTTGATCAGGCCAACGGAAGAGCTTACGGAGCGCGAGTTGGAGCTCATGCACATCTTTTGGAAGCACGGAGAACTATCGGCTCAGGCTGCGCGAGATCAACTCGAAACAGAAGGTCGAGTGCTAACATACACGACGGTCGCAACGCTTTGCAGAATCCTATGGGAAAAGGGCTACGTGGATCGAATTGGAGATGCGCGACCGTTTACATTTCAGCCCTTACGATCGTTCCAAGAAGTCTCCAAAAGTCTTATTGGCGATTTGATTCACAAAGTTTTTCAAGGATCGCGCGAACAGTTTCTCCTGCATGTCGTCGGTAACCCCAAGCTGAGCAAACGTAAGCAAAAGCTCTTGGAAGAATTGCTCCGCGAGGAAGCAGGAGCTGATTCATGACGCTCCCCATCGTCGCTATCGCCTGGGCCATCATCCAAGTTACGGTCCTCTGCTCGATCGTGCTTTCGCTGGCAACCCTTGTTCGCGGTCAGTCACCTCAATGGATGGCATCGTTACTGAGTGGCGCTTGCGTTGCATGCCTTGCACTCGCCACCTCGATCTGGATGCCAGCAACCCATTGGACCATGTCCATTGCTTCGAATAAGCAAACAGCCGTCGATCCAAAATCCGATTCGAGGGCGTCTCCAATACAACACGCGAATGCAGAAAATAATTTGTTGACTACTTCGAACGAGGTCGAGTCTACGATATCGCAACACGTCGACTCGCAACCTAGGTTAACTGGGTTGTTACAGGGGGTTCGGCTTTGGGCCTCACACCAGCTTCAACGCATTGATCGGACGGTGCGAACCGCAGAAGTCGCCCATTCAGAATCCGCCCGGTTTTGGAGTGGCTGTACTTGGTGTGCCCTGATGGGCTGTGGTACCATGCTTGCGGTTTGGATACATGGCTTTTGCTACATACGTTTGCTGGTGAAGGATAGCCAGTACATCGAAGATGGATCGCTAACGCAGCTCGCGTTTCGACTTGCAAGAGAAATGGGGTTGCGAAGAACTCCCGAGCTTCGAACGTCCGCGTCGATTCCGGTTGGAGCGACCGTTGGATTTCGACGGTACATTATCTTGTTGAATCCCAGTTGGACCGACTGGAGCGAACGAGAATTGCGAGCCGTACTCGCTCATGAACTCGCACATGTTGTGCGAGGCGATTATCTATGGTTGATCGTGGCCGCATGGGTACGAGTGATATTCTTTTTTCATCCTTTCGTGCTCGCGATGTTGCGTAGACTTCGATTGGAACAAGAACTAGCCGCCGATCAATTGGCGGCTAGTCGAATGGATCATGCTATCGCTTACGGACGAGCTTTAGCAAGTTTGACGCTCCGTTGTCAGCAACATTCCAGGGTACCAAGCCCATTGTTGGCTGCAGAGCAAATATGTGTGACAAGGAGAATCGAAATGCTGATGCAAGGAAGTCTGAAGCCGAAAATGAGCCGTTCACGTTGGTGCGGTGTACTCACCGTGTCTGCCATTTTCATTGCCATCCCTCTTTCGGGTCTACGCGGCACGCCGCCCGAATCCAGTTCCCAGGAAGCAAAGACAGAAGAAAGCGATCCCAACAGCGTGAGTTCCGAGGAAAGAGAACGAGCTCGACAAGCGTATCCAAAGCTTGAGCTAAAGGGCACTCTCATTTATCGACCAGGCCGGGGAATGACTGCTTCTACGAGTCAGACGATCCAATGGAGCAATGCAATGGTACAAGCAATGCTATTGGGTAAGGAACTTGCTTCCGATGCCATTATGCGAGGGGACTGCTTTTTATCCAGTGGATGGATGGATATGCAAAAAGTCCATGGAACGGTCGAGTTTGGAGGCGGTTTGAAAGCTGCCCAAAACATAGAGCCAGGTTTGCTGAGCCATTTTTTCGCGAATCCAATTTTGGGACCGACCAAGAAAGTCGCGGAGAAGGAAATCGACGGCCATCATGCGATCGGAATTGGTCTGGAGCCAAACGAGGCTCTGTCTTGGATCGTCGATGATGAA
>JANPLJ010000952.1:0-1908 GCA_031426475.1 Pirellulaceae bacterium
GACAACAATTTTCGACATTTTCGCGAATCGCCAGTTTGAACACGCTCGTTCCCAGGCTCCAGCCGGCTCCAGCCTGGGAACGCACTGTCTTTGAGGCTCTGCCTCCCGCGACACAGTGGATCGAGCGACGCGGCAGCAGGCCAGAGCCTGCAATTCCCGGGGTTCCCAGGCCGGAGCCTGGGAACCAGAAAATCCAAGCCATTCGCACAACGCTACAGCTGCGAATACGGACGGGGACGGAGGTTGAATTTTTGGATTTTGGAGACCGTGCCTTGGTACTCTTCAACCGCCTTCAATTTCGCCCACTCAGGGTGATTTTGGAATTTCTTCCAACACGCATCGCGTTGCTCGGCATTATCGTAGACGGTCATGTACGTTAGATTCGGCATACGGTCACCGATCAACGCTTGTCCAAAGAAGACAGGTTGGATTCCGCAGTCAAGGAAGATTGGGACTTCGCCATTGTTGAACATGTGGACCTTCAAAACCCCCATTCGCTCAGTCGGGCTTTCGTAGACTCGCATCTCGAAAAGCCGATCCTTATTCGCCGTTTTCTGTGTGGGGACGGCCAACTTCGGAAAGCAATCGAAGGCGACTAGCAACTCGCTGCGAATGCGACTGTAAACGGGCTTCTTGATGTCGGTCTCTAAATAAGCTTGACCGTTGCTAAGAAAATTTTCATCCTTTCCTAAGGCATCCAAGACCGAAGCAACTTGTGCCGGCCCCGTCAGCGGCATCAGGAGAAACATGGACACTTTGTCTTCGTTGGGAACTTCGCTCGAAAGAGCTCCGACGTTTTTGATTCCCATCTGATTCAGCGATGGTATCAAAGCCTTTTCGAGAAACGTATCAAGCTCGCCAAGGCGTGCTGGGTCAATTCCTTGATACTCGATTATCTCGTAATACTGATTCGTAAGCGATTGACACATGGCAAATGGAGAAAGGAGCATGGCGATCGAGAAGAGGAGGCAAGTGGTAAGGAGCTGTTTCATGGTAGAACCCTTATAAAGGAATGGAAATCGGCGTTCCATTTTCCTGTCAATCATTTTCCTGTCAAAACTAGTTTTATTTTGGACAGGAAGATAGATATTGGACAGGAAAATTTTGGACAGGAAAGGTTTGGACAGGAAGATTGAGTATTCTTGTTCAATCTATTTGAGGTCTCGTTGCCATTGATCTAGTAGCTGCATTGCGGCCAAAGGAGTTAGTTGAGTCAAGTCGAGCCCTCGAAGCTGGTCGACCATCGGGTGATTTTCCATCTGGAAGAGCGTCATTTGAAAGTGCTTCTTACTCGATTTCGGCGGCGGAGCAAGTTTGGATTCTCCGTGCTTGTTGAGATGATCGATCTCAAGTTGGGCGAGAATCTCTTTGGCCCGTTCATTGACGTCTCGTGGGATCCCCGCCAATCGAGCGACGTGGATCCCATAGCTTTTATCGGCACCGCCGCGAGCGATACGATGGAGAAAGACCAGTTGGTCATCCCATTCTTTGACGGCGACATTATAGTTGCGAACGCCGACATGCGATTTTTCGAGTTCCACCAATTCATGATAATGGGTTGCAAAAAGCGTCCGTCCACCGATCGTATCGTGCAGATGTTCGACAATCGACCATGCCAGCGACAAACCATCATACGTACTCGTGCCGCGGCCGATTTCGTCCAAAATTATGACCGATCGTTCGGTGGCGGTGTTGAGAATTCTCGCCGTCTCAACCATTTCGACCATGAAAGTACTTTGCCCTCGCGACAGCTCATCGCTGGCGCCGACCCGTGCAAAGATCCGATCAGCGATTCCGACGGTCGCTCGATGCGCTGGAACAAAACTTCCCATCTGCGCCATCAAGACAATCAAGGCTGTTTGGCGAATATAGGTGCTCTTGCCAGCCATGTTAGGGCCGGTGATCAAC
>JANPLJ010000953.1:0-5573 GCA_031426475.1 Pirellulaceae bacterium
ACATCGTGGAGCACTTGACCGGTAACCCACGGTGCCAATTTCTCGATACCCAGTTGTAATTTCCAATCGCGTTGCAACAATCGAAACGCCAGCGCACCTTGCCCCTGAGCCCCAAGAGATCGTGGGTCCGCTTCGGATACGTTTTGACGCGTTACGGTTCGTAGTCGGATGCCCGTGATCGGCTGTACGACTAACTCACCTGACTGCCGTGTTGCCTCGTTCAATTCGAATCGCGGGATTGTCCAGTCCGCAACGTCGGACGGTGCAGCGCCAGCGAGCGTCAGCGAGAAATTCTGAACGCCGATCGTCTTGCCTTTCAAATGCAGGACAACCTGTCGCTGGTCTTTCTCCGTTAACTCGGACCAATGATGAAGCGATTCGCCTGTGAGCGATTCAACTTCCAAACCATTGGGCAACGGAAAGCTTAGTTGGAACAGCCCTGTGCGCGTAATCTCCGCAACGAAATTGATGCCCAACACGACTCGTTCATCGCCGAACGATACGACTTGCTTGCTGGTAAGGCGTACTTCAGGTGCGACCGGCGAAACTTGAACGGCCAGGCTGCCCGTTTCGGCACCGTATCGATAGACGCGATGCAGCGTCGTCTGTGGATTCGTCACCAAACTTGCATCGAAGTCCCCTAAGTTAACCAACGAAAGTGACTCGGCTTGCACATTCTCCGGTTGAGCTTCCGATCCAAAAGCGAGCGCCAGAAGACCAATTTCTCCGCCAGCCTTTTCTACTCGTAGTGGTGACAACTTGACTCCAGTCGGCAGCGTATCAAGGCTGCGCTGCGTTTCAACCATTACGGCAAACTCGGAAGACGCAGTTGGATCGATATGAAGCTGCAAACGACTCTTGTCGGCATCAAACTGCCAAGAGCTAACGGGGCCACTTACCGAGCTCACGGTGAGCCCATCCGGAATGATGATGCCCAGTTGCTGCACTCGGCCTTGCGAAGTGCGAATCTTGATGCGGTGCTTGCCGTCGATGACTCCGGGGCCGGGTGTGTAGAGTCCAGCGCCTTCGACAAAAAACTGCGTCTCCTCATTCGCTAAATCGCGAGCTTTTGGTTTCAGGATAATTTTGGCAGGGCCCGCACCGAGCAGTATATTCACTCGAGCGGAGGATTTTTGTTTTTGTTCCGCGGCCACGTTTTCGATTCGTGCCGCCGAGTCGCAGATGACTTCCCATTCCTTCTCGTCATGGGCCAGCTCGATCTGCTGCAATGCAGCACTGCCGGTCAGCACGGGAATGCCTGCGGTGGTTTGAATCGCTTCCAACTGATATTCAAAGGACGCTTTGTAATGCTTCTGCTGAGGCAACTTGTCTTTTTCATCACCCTCGAAGGAATCTGCTCCATCATCGCTCGGTGTATCTTGGTTACCTGCTTTGCCGTGTTCTGTGGCAGGAATGGTGACGATGTATGTGACGCCCATATTGGGGATTTCAAGTTTACTCAGCCTTAAACCGGGACCGTGGAAATGCGTCAAGACAGCGGGAGCATGCAGCAGTACGATTTGATCTCCAGGCCGTCCCGAAAACGCGATGTCCGCTGAAGCCGTAAGACGCTTGTCGCGATGCGATACGTTCCACTTCTGAGTAAGAAGACTGGCCGGTGAAAAAGCATTCTGTTCGGCCGAAGCGACTCGACGATCGGCCGAAGTAAATTTTATCTCTTCCGCAGCCAACAAACGGTCCGCCGATCCGATGAATAGCGAACCGACTATGAATGTGAGAATAGAAGTTGCAACCACGCCTCCTTCATTGCCTTGCGAGGTCGGCTGGATAGTCGCTTCTGTCGCTCGATGCATCGCGCCGATGCTGCTCTTCTTCCATTGAATCGCCGCTGGAAGGAATTGGAAGACCCCGATCGCTATCGCCATCCATCCAAAGAACCACGGTGCCCCGTTGGTTTGCAAGAGTACTCCAGCAGCAATGAGCCCTAAAGCGGCCCAACGCAATAGCCATCGACTCACGGAAACCGGAGTTCGCCAGGCAACTACCAATAACAAAACCCCAACAGCCAACAATGCGATTCCGGGCCAAGAGAGATAGGCTCGCCAAATGGGAATGTTGCCGACTTCTAATCCGACGCTTTCACCCGAGGCAAGTACGGGAAGGCTGAGTTGCAAGGGGGCTGCGGGTTGGATTTGATCGACCGCATCCCAACTTGCTCCACCTGCGACCAAGATCGCGATAGCCAAAGTTAACAGCCTCCATGGTTGCGAGTTTATCGTGGCCGTTACCAATGCGAGTACGACCAATGCGACCAAAGGAACGAGTCCACGACCTGCTAGCCAGTCAAAGCCGTTTGGCCAAAGAACGGGTGTCGTTGGTTCGACCGTTCCGCCGTTCGGAACGAGCACGTGGTTTTCGTCGGCTTTCAAGTTCCACTGCGTCTTCAGTACCGGCGCGAAAACCGTCGGTAGTACAACTGAGGCTTGATGTTTGTCGGATGCAGGTTTGCCGAGTCGCAGACTCACTTCGATCGGCTCGTTGGGATTCGCCCCGCCTGGCAATGGGATCAATGTGTCAGAGCCTGCTTGTCGAGCCGTTACGGGACGACCATTGACCATGACTGCCCACAGTCGAACCGGGTCGCCTGGCAATTGTAGTTTCAGCGTGCGCTGACCGCGCGACTTGACGTAGTACAAGAGATCGGTCACGAGCTCGCCATCTTGTGAGACGCGGCTGTTTGCTTCGGAGAATTCAACTACCTGCGCGGCCGTCGTGCCTGGGTCGAACCAGTTGACCTTGAGTCTCAGATCGAAGGGACGTTGTGTGTATTGCCAAGTACCGAGCGCTGGTGCCGTGCTAAGCAATCGGAATTCGGCTGGCAACTCGAGCGAATCGAGCACGAGGAGCTGGCTGGAGACCACAAGCTGATCTATTTCCACTTGGACAGGGCTGACCACTTCGATGTAACCGCGATCACCTTGAACGCCTATGGGTGCAACCTGTCCTGCTTGGAAAGAGCCGTCCGCGACATTCGGTTTTTCTTCGAAGGTGACCAACAACGTGTAGTCGCCAAGAATCGGCTGCTGTAACGAGACAATCAAAGTATCTCCTTCGCGCCGCCACGTACGAATCTCTTGTCCGTCGACAGTGACATTCCCAAGTGAAGCGGGAACTGTCAATTGCCACTCGGCGACAGGTGCCCCCGTGACCGAGTAGTTGATCAGAGCGCTACCATACACGGTACCTTGGCTAAGCGAATACAGATGGAAGATATCCGATTGAATGCTTCGCTCTAGTTTTTCGATTTGAAGCGTCGCCTTCCATCCGGGTTCACGAATGCGAAACGCCTGTTGAAGATTAGCGATCGGTCGTGGAAAGTACGACAGTGGTTTCTCGACGAGCATATCGATCGAGTCGACCACTGCGCGAAAACCAGGGGTGACTACAACTCCGATGTCGCCGAGTACTGCTTTCGCATCGGGAAATTGGATGTGTGGCAAGCTCCAATCGCCGGTCGCCGCGATCTCGTTCTTTTCCAGCCTCAATCCAACAAGCTGCCGACCCTGAACATCTTGTCCAAAAAGTATCTTGAGATTTCGCTGTCCATCCACTGGCTCGGAAGCCGCTATGTAGTCTGCGACGCTGGCTCCAGTAACCGACACGATCGAGTAGTCGGCTGGCAGATTCAAGTTCCACTCGCGTATCGCTGCTTCGCGAATATCCAGCTCGATATCGGCCATGATGACGCGATCCGATTCGGACAGTTGATAGAGCACCAGTTGAGTCACACTGACTTCCGGTTGTACACGATCAGCGACCATCGTGAATCCGTAGTCGGCCGATGGAAATCGATAGACAAACAACTGACGCGATTGTATCGCTTCACCTGGAAACTGTTCGGGAGCAAGCTGCGTGAGACCACGAAGATCGGTCGGTTCAATACTGACCGACCCCGAGTTCGTAATGCGCAGATGTCCAGAATTGCGAATCGCCCCTTGCGGTCGAACGCTCAATCCCTCGACTCGAACAGGAAACGCATCCAAGGGTGTTTGGCTTCGAACCGTTAACTGGCTGTTCGCCGTAAGCGGCTGATTGAGTGTAATATCGAGCTGCCGTTGGTTGCCTTCTCCAACAACCTTCCAGGCCACAATATGATCTCCTTCGACACTTAAAATCTCGCCCGGGCCAACAAGCTGAATCGCCAGCGACTTCAACTGGCCTTGTAGTAACTGGTAAGCGATACGATGTTCTTGACGCAACAAACCAGGGCCAACGGAAGCTTCGATCGTTGCAGCGGTGGTGAAGAACGATTTCCCTTCGCTCGTACTTCTCGCGTTTTGCCATCGCAGCACCACATGTCCCGTTCCGGGCAAGAACCCTTTCCACTCCTTTTCGACAAGCAGGGGGATGATCGCATGTTGATCGCGAGCGAACTCGATCTCAGCCTCGAAGCCACGTAAACTCATCGGCACAACGGCGCTTGCTGCGACGGTGAAGTCGATGCCTTGCCAGCTAGCTGCATCGGTCTTGATCGCTCCGACAAAGTTCAAGGCGATGGGAAAGCTGCCGGTTTTGGAAAAGACTAGCTCGTATACTGGACCAGAATTGGAATTCAACAGTTCCAAACGATAGTCGTCGCTCGTTGGCAACTGACTGATTGCTACGTTGCCCGCCAGAGCTCGCAGTCGAGCGCCAGTAACGGAAACATGGGCTGTACCACGAAGTTCAAAGCTAACCGACTTGCCGCTTGAGTGCATTTCGCCGACGAGCGTCGTATCGAGCAACTCGACGTCAGGCGGCAATCCGCTGTTGCGATCCAACCGTATGGCCAATCGACCACCGGTGGCGGTTTGCAGCCGATCGATCCGCTTGTTCGAGACCAGAGGCGCGAATCCGTCGGCAGCGATCATTTTTCCTGAAACTCCCTTGTCGTACTTGATTTCAATCTGGGAATCGAGCCCCAATGCTTTGCCTGGCATCAAGTGCGCGAGTTCCACGTTGGTGGGTAGCTCGGGATGCTTGCTGCGAATGCGGATCGTCGCTGACTTCTCTTCGACCTTATTCTCGGCGCTCGCATCGCTACCAGCTGGCTTTGCTTCAACAGCTTTGAGTTGGAGATCGAGGAACCGTTGCGAGTCGGCGGTGCGAACGGCCCACGAGGCGATGGAGTCTCCTTGAACATCGATCACCTCGCCTACGCCAGCAAGTCCAAGGCTGATTGTCTCCGCTCGGTATCTTTCTCCTTGGACAACACGAATCTTGAGTTGGATCATCTGCTCGATCGCTTTCTCGCCTATTTCCACCTCAGCCCGAGAGCTAGCGACGTACAGAAACGCAATTGGCTTAGGACGTCCAGGACTCAGGATAATCGTATGAGCTTCCTCGGTGGCTTGATTGGAGGTCTCGCTTGAACTTGGTCCTTGCCCGTTGCAATTCAGTACGATGCAATTCAGACAAAGGTATGCGAAAAGCCAAATGACAGTTAGATTTGTTCTGGCAGTGAACATGATGTAAACCCTATGAATGGCAAGCGATTTGCGTGAAGAATTGGTAACTTGTAAACCTGTGCGAGAACTCGCTCCCGTTTCGCAATTTCGTAGGCCGGAACAAGT
>JANPLJ010000954.1:0-2241 GCA_031426475.1 Pirellulaceae bacterium
GGATCTCATTCGTTTAGCACGCATCGAATCGGGCATGATTGCCTTTGAAGTTCGCGATATTGACGTCTGCAAGATCGCCGAACAGCGTATCGAAATGTTTCGAGAACAAGCGGAATTGCGTTCGCTTAACCTTAGCTTCGAGGCGATCGAAAATACCATTGTAGTGCGCTGCGACGAAGAAGGACTGGCAACGATCTTTGATAACCTCATCAGCAATGCGGTAAGATACACACCGGAAGGAGGGCAAGTTGTTGTGCGCTGCTCGAAAGACTCGGGAATGGGTGTGATCGAGGTGATCGATAATGGTCAGGGTATCGCTCCTGAACATCAGGAGCGGATCTTCGAACGCTTCTATCGCGTCGACAAAGCCCGTTCGAGTGACTTGGGTGGTACTGGACTAGGTCTTTCGATCGTCAAGCATTTCGTTCAATCGTTCTCGGGTAGAGTCTCGGTCTCAAGTCGACTAGGCAAAGGAACCACCTTTACGGCCAGACTCCCGCTCGCGAATCCAAACCTGCCGACGAATAGCTAGAAACACGGGATTTACTAGAGACACAAAGTGGCCCCGCGACTCCGCTCGCGGGGGCAGCCGTTTACGGCTCTTGGGTCCGTCGCTTACGCTTCCGACTCTTGTTGGGGCTGGCGTTATCGTTGCGATCCTGCGACTTCTGCTCGCGCCTTTTCGATCACTTCCTTCAACGTCACTTCAGCTCCGCCTCGACGTTTGCTTTCATCGGCGGCTTCCATGAACGCATACAGCTCAAGCGTCTCTTCGGCACTTACAGGAACCGGACCGCCGCGAAACATCTTGACGATCTCGACCAGCAACACATCGTAGCCGTCATACGTACCGATCGGCGCGGTGCCGGTCTCGCCCGTCGCAATACCACCGTACCCTTTTCGATCGCCGGTGTTCGCTTCGCGAAATATTCCGGTTCTTCCGTTCGACCAAGTGCCAATGACTTCGATCTTGCCGTCTGCAGTAGTCCCTCGTTTTACCGACTCGCAACCTGTTCCCATCACTGTGAACAGCGACTCGCAACCGTGGACGCCATACCAGTAGAGATCGACATGTGTCGGTTCCAGCGACGCCGGGCTGAACGTCTCGGCCCTGAGGACCTTTCCAATCGAACCGTTTCGCACGGCCTGCGTTGTTTTTCCAAATCGTAACGACGAAGAACAGAAACAAGGTACGTTGGCTTTCTTAATCGCGTCGAGAATACGAATCGTGTCGGCGAGATTTCCGGCGATCGGTTTGTCGATGAAAACCGGCTTGCCAGCTGCCAGCACTGGGAGCAGTTGCTCCAGATGAACTCGACCGTCATTGGATTCAAGAAAGACCACGTCGACATTGCGCAGCATTGCCTCGATCGAATCGGCGATCTTGACCCCCAACGCCTTGATCTTGTCGGTATACTCAGGGACGCGTTGAGTGCTGCTGGCGATATCGCGACTTCCCTGGGGATAAGCCGCGACCACAACAACGCCTGCGAGCTTTTCTTGGTCCTCCGGCTTCTTCGGGCCCTTGGTCAGGGCTGTCGTGAACGCGATGACGTGGGATGTGTCGAGACCAATGATGCCGGCGCGAATCGGTTGAGCTTCCTGAGCAACAACACTCACGACAGTCGGCACAAAGGTAACTAGCAATATAGCGGCGAGGAGAAGAGTTTTCATAGGTAGGGGAGCCGTCTCGCTTTTAGTAGGCCGGAACAAGTCGTTAGTAAACTTGGATGCTGAATAAAACGTTGCCGACGCCGTTCCGGCAATACCGAGGTTTCCGATTGCCGGAACAGCGCAGATTATCTTTCTCAAATTGACGAACGTAATTAGCTGCTTGTTCCGGCCTACCGTAGTTTCGAAAGCGAGACGGCCGTTCAGTTCAAAGGTGAACGAACTATTTTCTGGGAGCTGGTTCCTTGCCGTCAACCCATGGCCCGCTTAGGCTCATGTAGTCTTTCTCGGTCAGAAGGCTTCCGGTATCTCCAGCCGTCCAGCCTGGGATGTGGTTCGGCTTCTCGCGCGCATGCGACTTGGCTTCCCATCTTTTGGCCCACGACTGGTCGCCTTCGGTTACTTCAAGCTTCAAAGGATCAAAGTGGTAAACTTTTCCTTCGCGGTAGCTCTTCGCGCCGAGAAGAACGTTTGTAATTGCTGCCGCACCAAGGTCGACTGGGTTGTTGCACTTCTGAGGATCTTTCGCGATCATCGCTTCAACCCAGTTCTTGAAGTGTTCATACGTCG
>JANPLJ010000955.1:0-2315 GCA_031426475.1 Pirellulaceae bacterium
CGCTATTGGCTCGACTTGGCTCGTTATGCAGACACGCATGGCCTGCATCTGGACAATGAACGTTCGATGTGGCCATATCGCGATTGGGTCGTCCGCGCTTTCCAACAGAATCTTCCGTTCGATGAATTCACACGTTGGCAATTGGCTGGTGATTTGCTGAATGATCCCACTCGCGACCAACTCATTGCCTCAGGGTTCAATCGCTGCAACGTGACGACCAGCGAAGGCGGTAGTATCGTCGAAGAATGGGTATATCGATATGCCGTCGATCGAACGACGACGATGGCGGAAGTGTGGATGGGACTGACGGCAGGCTGTGCGGTTTGTCACGACCATAAGTTCGATCCGCTGACGACGCGAGAGTACTACTCGATGTATGCGTTCTTCCACAGCGCTGCTGATCCGGCCATGGATGGTAACAAGATCGACACGCCACCGATCCTGAAACTTCGAACTGCCGAAGAGAGTGCGAAGATCGCGGAGTTGGATCAAAGGATTCAAGAAGCAGATCAAGAAGTTAAAAAGGCATTGGCTGATTACAACTACATCGATCCGACAACTTTGGATCCACCTCCACCGGAACATGTCTTTGAAAGAGTCTTGTTTGAGGATAGTTTCCCTGCCCAGGCTAAGATCGCCAGCGACGGACACCCAATTAAGCTGGTGAAAGAGGACGTCGCTCCTGTTTACAGTGGCAAAGTTGCGATCCAACGAACTGCCGAAGGATTCGGCCAAGACTACTATCAACGTGGAGCGGATCCTATTGTTGTCCCCGCGGGTGCTAAGTTGTATGTGCAATGCTACATCGATCCGGTGAATCCTCCCAAGTCGATTATGCTGCAATTCCATACCGATACGTGGGAACATCGAGCGGTTTGGGGCGACAAAAACTCAATAGAATTTGGTAAGCTCGATACGCCATCGAGATTCTATGCAGGTAAACTTCCCGCCGCTGACAAATGGGTCGAATTGGAGATTGTTCTGTCCAAAATCGGGCTTAAAGCAGGCGACAAGATTACGGGATACTCTTTTGCCCAGTATGACGGAACGGTTACCTGGGATCACTTGGTCGCTCGTACAAAGACTGACACGACGAAAGATCAGAACTGGTCGTATGCAGTATGGAAGGAACGCAATGCCGCAAAACCTGTGAAGGAGCTTCCGGAGGATTTGAAGGAATTGGTTCGATCTAAAAAGATCGAGGACTGGACAGAAGGCGAAGCCAAGGCCGTATTCGAATTTTGGAAGGAAAAAATCTACCTCGGTGCCGAGAAGGAATTGAAACCATTCAAGGACAAGAAAGCCAAGATAGAGAAAGAGAAAGAAGAAATCGATGCAAAGATTCCTCTTACGTTTGTGATGGCGGAGCTTCCTAAGACTCGCGAGAGTTTTGTCATGGTCCGGGGAGCATACGACAAACCAGGCGAGAAAGTAACACGGCAAGTTCCAGGTTTTCTTCCTCCGCTTCCTGAAAAAACAGATGGTCGCGAGTACGATCGACTGGACTTAGCGAATTGGCTCGTCAGTCGCCAACATCCGCTGACGGCCCGCGTTACCGTCAATCGTTTGTGGCAGCAGTTTTTTGGAACGGGGTTAGTCAAGACGGGAGCCGATTTCGGATCGCAAGGTGAACCTCCGAGTCATCCTGAGTTGCTCGATTGGTTGGCCGTGCAATTGATGGACGACGGTTGGGATATCCAGCAATTCGTCAAGCGAATTTTGATGAGTCGGGCTTACCGCCAAAGTTCGGTTGTTTCGCCAGCAATGCTTCATCTCGATCCGGAAAACCGTCTGCTCGCGCGTGCTCCTCGATTTCGACTAGACGCCGAGGTCCTTCGCGATCAGGCGTTATTTGTCAGCGGTTTGTTGGTAGACCGAGTCGGAGGAAAACCAGTCAAGCCCTATCAACCACCCAATATTTGGGAGCCCGTTGGCTTTGGAACGAGCAACACTCGATACTACACACAGGGGAGTGGGGAAGATCTTTATCGTCGGAGTCTGTACACGTTCCTCAAGCGTACAGCGCCGCCGCCGTTCATGTCGACATTTGATGCTCCGAATCGAGAGCAAAGCTGTACGTTTCGCGAACGAAGCAATACGCCGATGCAAGCACTTCAACTGATGAACGACATCCAGCATGTGGAGGCTGCTCGCAGTTTTGCGCAGCGAATCTTGAAGGAAGGTGGGGCAACAGCGGAACAACGCATCCGATGGGCATGGCAAATCGTCACCGGCCGCTTGCCGAACGAATCGGAGTTGAAGATTGCATTCGACGCGATCTACTCGCATTCCAAACGATATGCGAACGATCAAGA
>JANPLJ010000956.1:0-1661 GCA_031426475.1 Pirellulaceae bacterium
CTTGCCCTTTTCAGTCCGTACCTCGGGTCGTTCAATTCCGTGATCCACCGTGTTGCGTACTAAGTGGGTCAGCGGATCTTTGATGGCTTCGATAATGGTTTTATCGAGTTCGGTTTCCTTGCCTTCCATTTCGATGCGAACTTCTTTTTCGCAGATGGCTGCCAAGTCGCGTACCAAGCGAGGGACCTTGCTCCAAACCGTTCCGATGGGCTGCATGCGAGTCTTCATGACGCCTTCCGGCAGCTCGGTTGTAATCAGATTCAAGCGTTGTGTGGCGCCGTGCAACGCGTTGTCATTGATCGTCGAGTTGAACTGGAGGATCTGATTGCGGGCCAACACCAATTCACCGACGCGGGTCATCAGTTTGTCGAGCAAAGCGACGTCGACACGGATGGTGCTGTCGGCAGCCGAACTATCGCTTGATGTTGCAGGCGAGGATGTTCCGCCAGCGTTCGATTTTGTTGGTGGCGCGGCCTGTGGCGCCGATTTTTGTATCGCGACAGGGGAAGTCGGCGTCGGTTTGGGTTCAACTGGGATTGAAACAGGCGTGCTTTGCGACTCAACTTTAGCAACCACGGGACTCGCCGTTGGAGTTGAAGCCGCTTTTTTCGCTGCTCCCTTTGCGGGAGCGGGTCTCGCATCGATGAGTTTATTGGCGTGCAAAGTCTCGATGTCGGAAATGAGCGAAGTAAACGGATCGCTTCCATCGTTCCCTTCCGTCTCGATCGACTTCAATATCTTTTGAATCGCATCGATCGACCTGAACATCGACTCGCTGACGTCGCTGTCCATCGGGATTTGGCTGCTGCGAACGCTTCCCAGAACGTTTTCGGTGGCGTGCGCAACTCGTTCAAGTGTCGAGTATGCAAGAAAACCCGCCGAGCCTTTAATCGTATGGATATTCCTGAACACACTATTCAGGACTGGTTCCGATTTCGGATCACGCTCCAACGTCAGTAGGTCTCGTTCGACTTGTTCCAGATTGTCGTAACTCTCAACGAGAAATTCTCGAAGTGCTTCTTCCGACATACCATTCGACGGAACGGGCAGAGCAGCAACTTCCGATGGACGCGATGCAATTTCTGCAACTTCTTCTATTTCTGCAACTTCTGCTACGGCTGTGGCTTTGGACTTCGACTCGCTTGCCTTTGCGGGCACTTTTTCTTTCTCGGATTTTGCGGGAACGCTCTCTTGCGTGACTTGTTCGACGTCGCCCGTCAATGGTGTTTCACCTGAAAGAATTTGCTCCAAAGCAACCAGATGGATCGATACGTCGGCCTCGTTTGAGACTTCGATTTCGTCGATCAATTCCTTCAGGCGATCGGCTGCGCGGAGCAGTGTATTGATGACAACCGACGTTGGGCGCAGTTCTTTGTTACGCAGGCGATTGAGGACTTCTTCCGCTCGATGAGCGAGGCCGCCTAAGGTCTCTAGCCCCATGAAACCAGCGGCGCCCTTAATGGAATGGATCGCACGAAAGACGGTATTCACCAAAGCGACATCCATGTTGTCGCCTTGCGACTCCAGCGTCAGCAGCTGGTTCTCGATATCCGAGAGATGCTCCTGCGATTCAACCACGAATTCTTTAAGTAACTCGGTATCTTCGTTACTCATGCAATTATTCCAACCGCGATTATGGTGATGATGGTGCTGCTGTCACC
>JANPLJ010000957.1:0-2878 GCA_031426475.1 Pirellulaceae bacterium
AAATCCGGAAATTCCATTTCCTAGAGAGGCAAGACAATACCGAGATGTTGCCGTATTATACCGAGATGATTTTAACTCGGGGGAATCGGATATTCGGCAACTATCCCGAATAGTCGCGACTCATGGCTGTCAGGTTGCTCGGGCGACTACCCGAATCGGTGGGAGGTGGGCTTCTTCCTACATTCACTCGCGCGAACTGCAACCCATAGTCACCACCCATGTCGTGGATCCATTGTCGTATAAGGCTTCGCCAAGCGTGAGTTGCAACCCCCGCGAAATGTCTGGTTCTGCGATGTGCAACAAGCATCATGTGATGATACGGTGGCCGGAGAAGGCACGGCGCTGAACCGGCCGCTGGCATTTATGAGAGGCAACATGAGACAGCAAAGAATCAGAGCAATGGAGTGTATCATCGCCACTTAAGTTCACAGTTGGGTAAAGCATTTTGCAGCGAGACTACTTCATCACGAGTGACTTGGGTATCGACAATGCTCAGTGTTTTCAGCTTCTTGCAATTCCGCAGCGGAGATAAGTCGGCTATCGGTGAACCATCACAATTGAGAAAAATCAACGGCATGCCACTGAGCGACGATAGATCGGAAACGTTCGACCGCCATCGCAACAATCAGTTTATGCATCGTCAAAGTTCGATCTCCTGCATTCATTACACGTGCTATTGTTAAGCCGTGAGCCGCATACGATTGTATGAAAACCGCACAAAGAATGCGACTGGCTGATTTTATCTAGGATTAGAGTGCGCAGTCGCCTTTACTTACGATGTCACCTTCATCAGAATTGAAGATGAATGCCAGCTCGATTTGTGTAATCGCGATCCTCACTGATCCCTTCCTGTCCGACGGTCTTCGCAAACTATGTGTCGCATGTTCTTTTGGGGCTTAATTCTTGTCGGAGCCATCCTTGGAGTTCTTGACGCAGATTCGCCGTCGAAGGTCTCGGACGGGCACGCGAAAGAGATGAAGGGAGGACTCGAACTCTTCAAGAACGAAGTGGGAGCGATCCTTCGCAAGCATTGTTTGGCCTGTCACGGCGGCGAAGCCACGAAGGGCGACTTCGATCTTTCCAGCCGCGAAAGTTTGCTGCAAAGCGGCTACGTCGAAGCCAACAAGTCACTCGATAGCCATTTCATGGCTGTCGTCAAACACGAATCCGAACCCTTCATGCCTGAAGGTAAGGACAAGCTCGATGACGCGACGATCGAAAAGATCGCCAAGTGGATCGATCTCGGTGCACCGTACGATCAGCCGCTTATCGATAGCGCAGCAAAACCGGCTGCAGCTTCGGCGATCAGTGACTTCGAGCGGAGCTTTTGGTCGTTTCGTCCGCTAAAACCGATAGTGCCAACGCCAAGCAACGATCCCTGGATCAAGACACCGATCGATCACTTCATCCTAGAAAAGATGGTTCCCAAGGGAATACGTCCCAATCCAACGACCGATCGCCAGCATCTGATTCGCCGAGCTTACTTCGATCTGATTGGCCTTCCACCGGTGCCTGAAGAAGTCGATGCGTTCGTCAACAGTAACGATCCACTCGCATATGTAACGTTAATCGACAACTTGCTCGAATCCCCGCATTACGGCGAGCGATGGGCACGGCATTGGATGGATTTGGCTCGCTTCGGGGAATCGCATGGGTACGAACAAGATACCGATCGATTGACGGCCTATCACTATCGCGACTTCCTTATCAAAGCCTTCAACCAGGACATGCCCTTCGATCAGTTCGTCCGCTGGCAAATCGCTGGCGATGAACTGAACCCCGACGATTCGCTTGCCATGATGGCTACCGGCTTCCTCGGTGCCGGAGTCTTTCCAACGCAACTCACCGAAAAGGAATTCGAATCGAGTCGTTACGACGAACTGGACGATATGGTCGCAACTCTCGGAACGACCTTTCTCGGTTTGTCGGTCGGATGTGCTCGCTGCCATGCTCACAAGTTCGACCCGATCCCAGCTCTCGATTACTATCGCATGGCCGCCAACTTCACGAATACGATTCGAAGTGAAGTCGAACTCGATCTGGAACCCGAACTCAATCGTCAACGACAAGCCGAATATTTGTCTCAGCTGGAAAGCGCCCGCAACGCACTTTCGAAATACGAACAACACGATTTCGCCAAGCCCGCCCGCATGGTACTCGAAAAATATAGAACGGAGAACGATCCACTCGAAGCCTGGGATGAATTCGAATCGGCGGAAGTCAAGCTTGGTCCAAGAACCAAAGTGACGCGTCGACCTGATCGTTCGTGGATCGCCGCGGCAACATCATCGAGCAACGAAACGATCACGTTCATCGCCAGGCCGGGTGCGGAAAAGATAAATTCGATTCGACTCGAAGCGCTTATCGACAAGTCGCTCCCCAAGAACGGGCCAGGACGAGCGGAGGACGGGAACTTTCTGATTGCAGAGCTGCGTGTTCGTATTGTCGGAAGCGATGGAAAACCGCAAGCGCCGCTTAAACTTCAGGATGGCCGCATCAGCAACGCTGCCGGCGATTCATGGAAGATCAGCTCGGCTTCCGACAACGACCGAACTACCGGTTGGCTCGTCCATGGTGAAGCGGTTGGGAAGAACCAATGCGCCGTCTTCGATCTTGCCAAGCCGATTGAGTTTCAGTCTGGCGAGAAGCTTCAAATCGAACTCATTCACGGCAACACCGCCGATTTCGGGAGTATCGGGCGCTTCCGTCTTTCTTCTTCGAAAGCAACAGGCCTCGAACCTACGATCGGCTCAAGCGGCTTGAATGACACGCTACGAAAAGGCCTCGATAAACTGACCGCCCTCGAACCCAAGGCGCTCGCCAGTCTGTTTGCTTCGAAAGAAAAACTACCAGAGACACGCGCGTTCGAATCGGCGCG
>JANPLJ010000958.1:0-4846 GCA_031426475.1 Pirellulaceae bacterium
GGAGACGGAATTGTTGGCACAGTTCCCAATTCACGTCGTGGCTCACTGGTTGGGTAACACGCCCGAGATTGAAATGCGTCATTACCTCCGGTTGACCGAAGCGGACTTCGCAAATGCGGCGTCGGGACCAGTCGAGGCGGACTCGAAACTCAAGGCAGCGGTCGAGCAATGCATCGACCAAGCCGATCGATCGAACCCTGAATCGATCAAAAAAAGTGACGCAGAAAGCGGCGCAACCTTTGCGCAGAAACAGGCGCAGCACACGTCCGCAGGGGAAAGCACACACTCGCAAGAAACGACGCAAGTGGTTAATAGAAAAGGGGATATGCTAAGCCTTGCGATTTCTTGCAAAGCCTTGCATACCCCCCAGATGGAGGCGGGGGGAATTGAACCCCCGTCCCGAGATACTTCCGATCCGGCATCTACATGTGTAGTCGAATATTGATTTCTCGTATCGTAAGACCGCTATCGACTCCAGTCCTACAACACCTGCCCAGAGCTTTTTTTAGACTCGAACGTGCTGGACGCGGTTCAAGTCGATTCGGAATTGCGACGGATATTCTAGCGCCTCCGACGGGCCCTAGGTATCCGAGCGGCCAATAATTAGGCTGCTAGTGCGAAGTTACCTTCAGCAGTTACTTTTTTTGATCGGCTTTTTACGTGGCTAGCCGACCAACCACGACATGCGACCTAAATCTTCAACTTATCCGGTCGATTCCAATTCGCCCCCGAACAATCTATCTTCGGGGTTTCGCCGCCTTTTGGCAAGGATGATTATTTGAATAATTCAGAATCGCGGTAATTGTGCGACTTCCAGGGACCCTGAGACCTGGGAGGCCGTTTCGCTTTTTAGTAGGCCAGAACAAGTCGCTAGCAAACTTGGATGTTGAATAAAACGTTGGCGACGACGTTCCGGGAAAACTGAGGTTTCCGATTGCCGGAACAGCGCAAATTATCTTTCTCAAATTGACCAACGCAATTAGCTGCTTGTTCCGGCCTACCGTGGTCTCGAAAGCGAGACGGCCTCCTGGGACGAAAGGGATGGACATAACGGACAGAGGGAGGCGACAAAGCTGTGCCGTTTTATTGCTATCTTTTGGAGGCTTTGGGCAGCTGGGAAAACTGTGACGATTATTCTTATTTTTCCGAATAGATCAAAGATTCGGATTAGAGCGGGTCGATACCAAGTCCTGGTGGAAGGAGTTTCCGCCTATGAAGAATTTAACGACCCAGCCGAATGGGCTGGATTTTCTCCCTCAAGACATGGATGTACCCGTCGTGAATCGCCCACTTGCCCTTTTGGTTCTGTTGGTCACCTTGGCCGGACCAACCCTGGCCGGCGAACCCACACCTGCGCAGCGAGTCAATCGTGGAAACACGAATGCCCAGCCGCAGGCCACTAAAGCCCGGCCCGCGTCGACTCAACCGTCGACACGGAAACCGTCGAGCAATAGCCAAGTCATCGGAGCTGGCGTAAAGCGACCACCGACGAATTCCGCGAATGCTAGCGGCGGCGTGCAGAAGGCTTCCGCAGTAACGCGACGACCTGTGGTGCCTGCGAGTTCGCAGGTTGTCGAAGAAGGCGTCGTATACGAATCATCGGGAGAATACGTCGACGAAGGATTGCCTAGCGGCGGAAGCTCATGCAGTAGCTGTGGCGATGGTGGCTGCGACGGCGGCTCGTGTGGAACATCCTGCGGTACACGTAGCTCCAGTGGCTGGGGAGGTTGCGGAGTCGACCTTTGCAATCCAGGTTGCGGTGTCGGACGGCAGCTTTGCATTTGCCTACCAAGCCACGGCTGGGCCCAAATGGATTACTTGATGTGGTGGCAAGATGGTATGCGACTTCCTCCGGTCCTCACTTCGTCGACAACTGGCACGACGCAAGCGAACGCAGGCGTGCTAGGACTGAACAGCACATCGATTCTCTTGGGTAATCAAGACATTCTTACGGAACGAATGAACGGAGGACGCATTCGCTTCGGATGGTGGTTTGCCAACAATCCCAACCTTGGAGTTGAGCTCGAGTACTTTGGACTGAAGACGGCGCGGTTTGATCGTGTCGACCGATCGACTGGCGCACCGATTCTTGCGAGACCGTTTTTCAATATCGCTCCAGAAACCGGCCTAGCTCGTGAGGATTCCGAATTGGTTGCTTTTCCGAATGTGGTCTCCGGTTCCTTGACGACATCCGCTTTCAGCTCGATCGATGGAGCAGCTGTTCGATTTCGACGTCTATTGTGCTGCAGCAGTGGCTGTGCCCTGTCGCATGTGACTTGCGGCCCTGTCCCGACTCAATCGCGAATCGATGCTACGCTTGGCTGGAGATTCTTCCAACTGCGAGAAGGGCTCAGCCTTCGCGAAGATTTGCAATCGTTGCGAACCAACGAACCCGGTAGTTTCGTCATCCAAGACAACTTTCGAACACGCAACCAGTTCAACGGTGTCGAACTCGGTGTACTATGGCAAGGTCGTCGTGGCTACTGGTCGCTCGATACGTTGTTGCGATGCAGTGTTGGAAACATGCGACAGGAAGTTGTGATCAATGGCAGCACGGTAACGACGGTGAACGGCGCTTCGACAACCTCCAACGGTGGTTTGCTCGCTCAGCGTACCAACAGCGGCGCTTTCATCCGCGATACCTTTGCTGCTGTGCCTGAGCTAGGTGCCACGATCGGTTACCAGTGTACTCAGAATTGGCGATTGACCGCGGGCTACACGTTTATTTACCTGAGCGATACTGTGCGACCGGGCGACCAGATCGACCGCGACGTCAATCCAAACCTATTGCCGCCTGAATCCGTTCCGTTCACGGGTGCTGCACGTCCAAGATTCGATTTCGTCGATAACTTCCGACAAACCGATTATTGGTTGCAAGGTCTCAATCTCGGCGCTGAGTATCGCTGGTAGTTGCGATCGAGACGGTCTAACTTACATAAAATCGGGTCGCTGGCTCTCAAGAGCTAGCGACCCGAATTCGTTTTGGGCTTTGTTTCGAAAGACGACTTTAGAAATAAAGCTTGTCTGGCCAACGATTCTTGCTCTAATCGTTCCAGCTATTTTGAACTCGAATTTATTTTGCAAAGCTTTAGACCATGATGCACATGACTCGAACCGCGTTGGGGCTCTCACTTTTCTTGTTGATGCCGAGCGTTCTGGTCGCTCAGTCAACGAATCCGACTGGCACGAAAAAGATATTGTTGATAGCAGGGGAAACAGCAAAGGTCGATACTGTCGGCCATCACGACTATATTGCTGGTTGCAAATGTTTGGATCAACTGTTGCGACAGGTTGATCAAGTGACGTGTGTATCGGTCGAAAATGGTTGGCCGAGCGACGAGAAGCTTTTCGACGAAGCGAAGTCCATTGTCTTTTACACGGATGGTGGCGGCAAGCAGGCGTTTTTAGAGTCGGCCCAGCGCACGGCAAAACTCCAATCCCTTGTTGACTCTGGGGTTGGCATTGTCATGATCCATCAAGCGGTCGATTTCCCCGACGAATCCGAAAAGCAGGCTAAGGATTGGCTTGGCGGCGTCTATCTAAAAAGCAAATCCGGCCGAGGTCACTGGGATAGTGCACATGTCGATTTTCCAACCCATCCGATCACGCGCGGCGTGGAGCCTTGGAAGATTAACGACGGCTGGCTGAATGGAATCGAATTTGTCGAGGGAATGAAAGGCATCACGCCTTTGGTTTGGTCAGGAAAAGAGTACGCGGGCAGTCGGGCTGGATTGGATCGTGATATCGTCGCATGGTCTTACGATCGAGAAAATGGTGGTCGGTCGTTTGTTTTCACAGGCCTAGATGCTCATTCGGCTTGGAAGTTGCCAGGAGTACGGCAACTGGTAGTCAACGGTGTGGTTTGGTCGGCGGGAATCGAGATACCGCGTTCGGGGGTTAGGTGCGCCATCGACGACACAGAGCTCGACGCAATGTTAACCCCGCGCGAACCCAAGAAACCAGCGGCTAAGAAAAAACAGTAAGTACGTTGCATTATGTGGACAAAGCATTAATCCGCCGGTTCCAATGCCGCCGACATGAGCGCCAGCAGCACGTATGGATCATAAGGCTTTCGAAGGTAAAACGCTGCACCTGCGCGCCGAGCGGACCATATCATCTCGGAACGATTGTCATCCGACAGCATGATGATGGGAACGTTCATCGTCGAAGTTGCATCGCAAACCGATCGACAAAATTTGAGCGCATCTTCCTCTGGAAAGTCCGTCGCAAGTACGATCAGGTCGATCGAGTGCTTTTCTAGCTCGCACATTGCCATGCGGATCGTCTTGACCAATATCGCAGATGAGCCTATTCGCTTGAGGCGTTCACCGAGCTGTTCGTTGTGATCGCTATCGCGGTCAACCACCAAAACTCGTCTTCCCGATAAATTAACTGGACCGGTCGGAGAAAAATCAGGGGCATACTCCCAAACTCGATGCAACGAAGCGACGAAAGCGTCCCAATTGAGTTCGCTCGCAGCGTGAGTAGGTTTGGAGTGAAAGGTAGACATATCACGATTCAATCGGCACATTCTTGCGAGCTGTGCCAATCAAATGACTCTATCAATTCCGAAAACTCTAGCGATAGCGTTGGATACGCCGGTTGCAACGAAGAATAGGCCTCGTGGACGTTTTTCCATTGCGGCAAAATCGCAGACATCGCCGCAGCCGCCTTCGTTAGCATTGGTCAATGCCTAGCCCAACGACCCGCCAAGAGTTTGCTCAATCGGGATTATCTGTAAGCCGCCACGCATGGAAGAAAGAAACGCCATGGCACATGAGACGGTAGCGCTGTCGATACGGTTGGTCGTAATGAAGTTTTCAAAGGCCTGCAGCGGCATCGGTTG
>JANPLJ010000959.1:0-4750 GCA_031426475.1 Pirellulaceae bacterium
AACTGAAAACTGAAAACTCTACGCCTCCCCCTCCAACTCTCGAATCTGATCCCTCAGTTTGCTTGCGCCTTCATAGTCTTCTTTCTCGATGGCTGCCTTCATATCTCGCCGCATTTGCAGCATTTGATGCTGCCTATCCGGAGAACCTGCAACACGCGTCGGGTGTTTTCCATGATGTGTTTTCGCACCATGGATATTCATCAGCAGCGGCTCTAACTCGGCTTGGAAATGAATGTAGTCATATCCACAACCGAGCCGCCCTCCTTGGCGAAACTCGGCAAAAGTAATCCCACAAGCGGGACACGTTTTCTGGTCGACTTCGGAAAGCTTTTGGACCGTTTCGTCCATTTTAAGCTGCTTTGCCAACATCCCTGCTAGAGCCGAAATCGCTCCCGTCTCGTTGCTCTGCGACAAATAGGCTTTTGCGTGATCTTCACAAAGATGGAGACTGGTCGGTCCACTGGGATCGGTCAGTTCGGTAATGTGGAACGTGGCTGGTTTTTCGCAATGCTGACATTTCATCGTTTGATCTCACCCCTGGCCTAACGCCAGCGATTCTCCCTGGTAGGATAGTGACAACCTCGATCGCAAGTACGTTCGCAGGCCGTCAAACCAAATTCATTATACGCGTTGATCCACTAGCATGAAGACCATTCCCGATCTGGGCGAGTTCAAGCAGCTTGCCTCCCAATATGATCTAGTCCCAGTATATCGTCGACTACTCTCCGATACTTTGACTCCGGTTTCCGCATTTCGATTGCTCGACGACGGAATCTCGGGAGGTTGCCTTTTCGAAAGCGTCGTCGGAGGCGAACGAGTAGGTCGCTACAGCTTTGTCGCATCCCATCCTCAAGCTCGGTTTGCAGCGTGGGGTGAAAAGACACTATGGCAATCGAAGGACGAGCGCCAAGAATCTACCATGGCCGACCCGCTGTTGTTCATCCAACAGCAGTTGGCGAGTCGCCACGTCGCTCCGGTTGCCGATCTCCCACCGTTTCTTGGTGGGGCCATCGGCTACATGGCCTATGATGTGATCCGTTACGTCGAACATCTGCCCAACGCCCCTGCCGATGATCGTGGTTTGCCGGACATCGACGTAGGGTTTTATCATCATCTGCTGGTCTTCGACAATATTACGAAAACGCTTTTGGTCGTCTCGTTGGTTAGCCCGAAAGACTTTACATCGCCCGAAGCAGCTTACACGCATGCTCAAAAGGAAATCCAGAAGACGGTCGATGATTTGTCGGGTTCGCTCTCCGATACCAAGCCTGCTGATATCGCTTTCAGTGGGAAAACGAACTTAACCGCCAAGTCGAACTTCACGAAGGATCAATTCGAATCGGCAGTCAAGACATGCAACGAGTACATTCGAGCTGGCGACATTTTCCAGGTGGTCATCAGCCAACGATTCGAAGTCGATTGCGATTGCCCACCGCTAGAAATCTACCGTTCGCTGCGAGTCATCAATCCTAGTCCCTTCATGTTCTTTTTGCGGACCCCCCACGCTGTCTTGGTCGGTAGCTCGCCAGAAGTCATGTGCCGCGTCTACGATTCCCACGTCACCGTTCGACCGTTAGCCGGTACACGACCGCGTGGAAAAACACCTGAAGAAGACGAACAGCTCGCCGCAGAATTGCTCGCCGATCCCAAAGAACGTGCCGAACACGTCATGCTGGTAGACCTTGGCCGCAACGACGTTGGCCGCGTCGCCAAGTTCGGTACCGTCAAGTTGTCGAACGTCATGAATGTCGAGCACTATTCACATGTCATGCATATCTCCTCGAATGTCGAAGGGACTCTTCGCGATGATTTGACGTGCATGGACGCCTTCAAAGCAGCCCTTCCGGCAGGTACCGTCAGCGGTGCTCCAAAAGTCCGAGCCATGGAGATCATCGATTCGATCGAGCCAACCCGGCGCGGTCCCTACGCAGGCGCCGTTGGCTATTTCGACTATCGAGGCAACATGGACACCTGTATCGCGCTGCGAACGATGGTCATCTGCGGTGGAAAAATCTACATCCAAGCCGGTGCCGGTCTCGTCGCCGAAAGCGACCCTGCATCGGAATATCAAGAGACCGTTAGCAAGGCCAGCGCTATGCTCAAAGCTATTGAAGTCACCCGGCAACGTTTTGGCAAATAAGAGCCGAGCTGTTCGGGCAAAGCTCAATATCTCGGAACTTTAGGATCGATCTCGAGACTCCAGTCGTCGATTCCGCCAGCCATACTCTGGGCGGACGGAAAACCGTTCTCGCGGAGCCAATGGACAACTCGCAGCGATCGACCACCGTGGTGACAATGCACGACGAGATGCTTGTCTTTGTATTCGGCTAATTTCGATGTCGTCGATTGCCATTGGCTCATCGGCATGAAAACAGCACCTTCGATGGAAGCTGTTTCATACTCCGATGGCTCACGACAATCGATCAAAACCCAGTCCTGGCGCGACGTTTGCCAGTTCTTCACAGTCTGAACATCGACTTCGAGAGACTGGCTTTCCTTGGAATCACTCATAGCTTGGACTGACTTTCTTCGAGGTAAAAACGGAATTCATGGAGTGGAACGGCCTCATTCATGCGAACGGCATTATCTGCTAGATTTAAACGCTTCACGTCGCCGAGCCAAGAGCCAAAATAAAAAACATGGAAAGATTCGATCCAGCATCAGGTTCACCGCTCGCTGGCAAACGCATTGCCTTCGTTGGCAAACTAGGTGGAATGACGCGCCGCGAGGCCATACAATTGGTACGCGACCATGGTGGTGTACCGGTCGAACGATCGACTCCGGAAGTCGATCTGATCATCATCGGCGCTGAACAGCTTCCCATTGATGTCGCAGAATCGATACTGCACGCATCGATCCGCGATTTGGCATCTACCGGTCAGATCGAGATTATCGCCGAAAGCGAACTCTGGGAGCGATTGGGGCTGGTCGAACAACAGCATCATGTCAAGCAACTCTACACCCCGGCGATGCTCGCCGATTTGCTCAAGGTATCGATCAGCACCGTCCGTCGTTGGCATCGAATGGGATTGATCCAACCGGTGCAAGTCGTCCATCGATTACCCTATTTTGATTTCCAAGAAGTACAAACGGCTCGTCAGTTAGCGCGTTGGATCGACGAAGGCGCCAAACCAGCAGCCATCCAACATCAATTGAGCCTCTTCGCAGAATGGCTGCCAAACGGAAATCGTTCGTTGGCTCAGCTCGACATCATCTTGGAAGGTCGACGACTACTGCTTCGCAAAGGCGAAGGGCTGATCGAAGCCGACGGCCAATTGCGGATCGACTTCGAAGCCTACGAAGAACAATCGGACGAGGTTTCCGAAGCAGATCCTTCGGTCCTCAGTCTAGCCGACCATCAACTGAACTTGTCTGGCTTTGAACCGAACGACCCAGACCTTTCGCAAAACGCGATGCTCGATCGAGCGCAGACGCTCGAAGGCGAAGGGCAACTGCGCGAGGCGATCGAATGGTATCGCGTTATCTTGGCGAAGTTCGGTCCTACGGCGGAACTCCATTTCCAGCTCGCCGAGTTACTTTACCGCGAAGGCGAAATCGAAGCGGCTCGCGAACGTTACTATGCTGCGATCGAAGTCGACGACGAATACGTCGAAGCCCGTGCGAATTTAGGATGTGTGCTTCAAGAGACCGGCCGATCCGATCTCGCGATCGCCGCGTTCCGCGGAGCGCTCGCTCTCTACGACGAATACGCCGATGTTCATTATCATCTTGCACGGGTGCTCGACGAAGTCGGCCATCGCTCCGAAGCAACCGAACATTGGCACCGATTCACGCAACTCGCGCCTCAAAGCCCGTGGATCGGCGAAGCGAATGATCGACTGGCGGAAGAAGCAAGCATATAATGGGAATTTCAGAAACTCCTCGCTCATCGCCACCACTCACGTTGCTGCGCACACAGAATCGCGAAGGCTTGTCCTGCGGGATTTAGAGCCATTCCACAACCATAATCCATGAAAGATTGCCCTACATGTGAGGAAAGGAGAGAGCGTTACCAAGCGATTGGGCTCGCCGTATTCTGTTGCACCATTGTTTCCTTTGGCATGCTATCGCCAATTACCTTGCCATTGACTATTTTTCTCGTAATGTGGTCAACCCGCCGTTGCAAGGCCTGTCGATCGAAAAAATGATCTTTGCATGACGCTTGAACACTAGTGCCGCAACTCGGAATCGCTAGGCCACTTTTAGTAGGCCGGAACAAGTCGCTAGCAAACTTGGATGTTGAACAAAACGTTGGCGACGCCGTTCCGGCAAAACGAGGATTCCGATTGCCGGAACAGCGCAGTCTAGCTTTCTCAAATTGACGAACGCAGTTAGCTGCTTGTTCCGGCCTACCACTTCCCAACTGCTTCCTACGGCAGCAGTTTGAGGGAGTTGGGGACTCTTGGAGGAACCATTTTCTGGTTGCCGAACCTGCTCACCTTCGGCACGAGGCCGAAGGGGTCGATTTGGGACAGTCGAACTAAGAACGATTCTGATTGAGGCGGCCTGCTATGCGATAATCTTATCGATCACGGTTCCATAGACATCGGTGAGTCGGAAATTACGTCCGGCGTACTTGTAGGTCAAGCGCTCGTGATCGATGCCCATCAGGTGCAGCATCGTGGCATGCCAATCGTGAATATGGCATTTATCTTCGACGGCTTGATAACCGTAGTCGTCTGTCTCGCCGTAGCTAATGCCGCCTTTGATACCGCCGCCGGCCATCCACGTCGTGTAGCCTTTATGATTG
>JANPLJ010000960.1:0-3954 GCA_031426475.1 Pirellulaceae bacterium
ATAAACCTTCTGCCAATAGACTTTTCCTTGGTTGGTGAAGAACAGCAAGTAAGCATGAGTGCTCGCGACGAAGAGATGCTCAATCGGATCCTCTTCTTCATTCTTCGTTCCGGCGATTCCCTTGCCGCCACGTTTTTGGGATCGGTACGTCGTTGCGGGGATCCGTTTTACGTAGCCACGATGCGAGATGGTAACCACCATGGTTTCCTCGGTAATGAGGTCTTCCATGTTGTAGTTACCAAGCTCTTCATCGCTGATCTCGGTTCTTCGGTCATTCCCAAACCTGCGAGAAATTTCTTGCAAGTCATCTTTGATCATTGCGTAGATCTTCTTCATATCCCCCAATAGCTCGAGGTAGCTTTCGATCTCGCTAAGCAACGCTTTGTGTTCGTCGACCAACTTCTCTTGCTCCAACCCCGCCAACTGACCGAGCGTGAGTCGAAGGATGGCGTCGGTTTGTAGGCTGGTCATTCGATAGATGTCAGCCTCACCTCGATCGCGTTGAAACTCCTTGTAGCCTGCGTCGCCCAACGCTCGCTCCATCATCGAAGCTGGAACCTCGACCCCCATCAAGCGTTCTTTGGCTTCCGCTTGTGTTCGGCTCTTTCGGATGATTTGAATGATATGGTCGATGTCAGCCAGGGCCAACAACAGACCTTCGACCACGTGTTTGCGCTTGCGTGCTCGGCTGAGCAAGAATTGTGTCCGACGTCGAATGACAGTGACTCGGTGCCGAATAAACTCTTGCAACATCTCTTTGATCGTCAGCTCGCGCGGCTTGCCATCGACCAGCGCCAGGAAGATCATCGAGAATGTGTCTTGCAGCGGCGAGAACTGGTAGAGCTGATTCAAGACGACATCGGCATCGTGGCCTTGTTTGATATCGACAATCAAGCGAACAGGTTCTTTCAAATCGCTTTCGTCGCGGATCGCCGAGATTCCTTTGATTCGATCCGACCGAACAAGTTCAGCAATCTTTTCGATGACGCGATCGCGAAACTGTTGGAACGGGATTTCGTGAACGATGATTCGCGATTTGTTTTTGACGGTCTCGATCGAAGTTCGAGCTCGCAAGACAATGGTCGACCGGCCTGTCAAATAGGCTTGTCGAATTCCATATCGACCGCAAATGATTCCACCGGTCGGGAAGTCGGGGCCCGTGATGATGCTGCACAGCTCATGAATCGAGACTTCAGGATCGTCGATGACTCGAATCAAGGCTTCGCAAACTTCTCGAAGGTTATGAGGTGGAATGCTGGTAGCCATGCCGACGGCGATACCGGTGGCACCGTTGACGAGCAGGTTCGGGAACTTCGAAGGCAGAACGACGGGTTCGGTGCGAGATTCGTCGTATGTCGGAATGAAGTCGTCTGTGTCTAGTTTGAGATCTTCGAGCATCATCGCCGAAGCGGGTGACAAGCGAGCTTCGGTATATCGCATCGCGGCGGCCGGCAAGCCAGCGATCGACCCGAAATTACCCTGCTTGTCGATCAATAGATGCCGCATATTCCATTCTTGGGCCATGCGGACCAACGTAGGATAGATGACGGCTTCGCCGTGCGGATGATAGTTCCCCGACGTATCGCCTGAGATCTTCGCGCACTTAACGCGCTGCGCACCTGGGGTCAAATTCAAGTCATTCATGGCGACAAGGATTCGACGTTGGCTGGGCTTCAGTCCATCGCGAACGTCCGGCAATGCTCGGCTGACAATAACACTCATCGCGTAGGTGAGGTAACTGTTTCGAAGTTCGTCTTCGATCGGAAGCTCGACCAAACGCCCTTCGCCCATGTTTCCCGTATTGGTTGGCGGCATGTCGCCGGAAGAATCATCACCGCCCCCCTCGGGGCTGGTCGGTAAGTCGTCGCTATCGAACTCAGAGTCATCAGGCGGAATGTTAGACAAGTCAGAATTTCCTTACAGGCAAAAGCGTTTCCAAGAGGGCTTCAGAAGGCTCCTCTCAAGTAGCCCCAAGTCTACCAAAATTACCCTCCGTCCACAACGGGGGAGGTCGCGTCGCTTAATGCCGCAAGTCATTAGAAGTAAAGGATTTACAGAGTGAATACTCGTTTGTCTTGAAAGTCGTGTAGAAACCGATGCGACGAGCCCGACGGATGCAAAATCGCACGCAACAAAACAAAGCTTGGGCACCTCGAATTTGACTCAACTCTCAACTCTCACCGCGAAGCCTTCAACAGCAAGTCGAACCATAAATTCATCGCATTCTCGACAAATTGCGAAACGACCCATTCGCGTCTCCCCATTTCTGCGTTTCGATGCCAAATTTCTGATTGCTCGACAAGGCCTTGGATGGCTTGCTCGAAATTAAATTGCGTGGGTTCTTTCAGCAACGATGGGTGTAGCACCGTCGGCATAAGACTCTTGTAGGTTGACGACTCCAGGGCGATGACCGGAATTCCCGAGGCGATCGCAGACGGCAGGATGAACTCTTCGCCTACCCCGGGTTGTGGACACACAATCGCTTCGGCAACCTGGAAAAGCTCTTCAAGATTATCGAAGGGGCTATGAAAGAGTATTTCATGATGACAAGATGCATCCTTTACGACATCGTAAAGCGGTCGAAGGTCGCGACCATTACCGACCAGCCACAATCGAAAACGTCGGTCGCGATCGAGTTCTGCGATAGCCGCGCGGACAAGCGAATTCAAGTTCGCTCGTGCGTCCAGATCGCCGATGTACAAGAGCATTTTCAAATCGCCCGGAATTGCCATGTCTTGATTCACTCGACGAAGCGCTGCGGCCGCACGACTGCGCGCGTCTGTGTCTCGTCGGACGGAAATCGATACAACATCGGGAATTCGAACGATAGCATCCGCTGGAATTCCGGAAGACTGTAGTTGGCGATGCGCCATTGCGTTCGGCGCAACAACAACGCTCGCTTTACGGCACGCGTCCACCGATTGTGTGATCACCGTCAGAGCATACGCGCCCGTCGCCATTGTTTGCGGGACGCCAGCAAAACGAGCAATAATCGGTAGATCTCCACGGACGCTGGTAGAACCGATTTGATGAAGCAGAGATCGTGATTCGTCGACATAGATTGTATCGAATTCGTCACGATGTTTGGAAACCCAAGTTGCGACGTTGCGAAGAAAGAGCGTTTCTGTCCACGAAGACTTGGGGCCAGGAAGCAATCGTACCACTCGCACTTCTCGGCAATCAGATTCTGCAGGCCATGACGAATGCCATCGTCCAGTGAGAACTGTGACTTCAAACCCTTGACGCTGAAGGATCGATGTCCAGTTCACCAAACGGTGACAGCTTTCATCACAGAGCGGCCAGAATCGCCGGGCAACGACCAAAAGCCTTCGCGTCATGCTGGCGGGTGAGCCTCGAGGTCGGCTTGTTCCATAACACCGACGTAGGGCAAGTTGCGGTAGAGATCTTGATAGTCGAGCCCATATCCAACCACGAACTCATCGGGAATTTTGAAGATAAAGTAGTCTGGTTCCAGCGGGAAGAGCTGGCGGCCTTCTTTATAGAGTAATACGATGCTTCGCAACGAAGCTGGCGACATGGTTTGCAGCCGTTCGGTCACCCTGGTCAAGGTCTTGCCTGTATCAAAGATGTCATCGACGAGGATACAATCGCGGCCTTTGATGTCGAGCATCGCGCTATCGTCCAGCAATAAATTGCCCGATTCCGTACCGCCGCGATATGAACTGGCTTGAATGAGACTCACCCGTATCGGCATTTCAAGACGACGAATCAAGTCGGCGAGCAAAACCAAGGAACCGGTCATGATCGCCACAAAGGTAATCGGGCGATTCTGGTATTCTTCTGCCAGGCGGCTAGCAAGTTTCGCAATTCCGTCTTGCAGTTCTTTTTCAGTTAAGAGGATTTTCACGATTTTGGTTGGAGTGAAGTGCCGAGGCTCGGGATGATTCGAATTCGCATTATCTTGACGGCTAGCGAACTTTGCCGCAATCATAG
>JANPLJ010000961.1:0-2174 GCA_031426475.1 Pirellulaceae bacterium
GGGGGGGGGGGCGCCCCCGTACCGCTTGCAACCTCGCCCCCCACCCCCCGACCCTCTCTCCCGCAAAGCCGGGGGCGAGGGAGGAGATATTCGTGTCACTTCGCATCTCCTCAAAACAACCGTCGCGTATCGATTTCGTCGAAACAGAAGCGAAGCGTCGCGCGAACTTTTTATCATGAGGCGGGCGATCGAAGGATATACCGGATGTCGAAATTCTCGAACGCGACAACCGAAAGGAACTATGGCGAGTTCCACTACATTCAAAATCTTTAAGAAGCAGCACGCGAGCGACGCATGAAGACCAGGCTAGCCAAACAGATCAGGCTCAAGGTCGTGGGTTCGGGGACGGCCGAGGTTCCGACGGAGTAGAGCGTGCCTGCGGTAATCGCATAGACTTTGCCATCTGGGCCGATGAGAGTCGGCGTGTAAGGCTGTCCGCCTGGCCCCGCGAGCTGGAGACTAGACAACGAGTTGGTGGCGAGGTCCCAACGATAAAGGTGTCCATCCTCGTTGTTTGCGTAGATCGCTTTGCCAACGAGGTCGACCACGCCGGCATTGATGCACCACTCGTCTGGTCCGGGGCCGGTTTGAGTCATGACTTCCAGCATATCCAAAGCGCCGGTCAGCGGATCAGTCTGGATGACATTCGGATCGAGTATCGCGATCTTGTTGGCACCGTTGTTAAATCCATAGCTGTTATATTTCGTAAAGAGAAGATACGGTGAATTGGCCGTCGATGTGTAACCCGGGACAAGTGACGAATCGACGATTGCGACGGTCGTGTCCCAGCCGAATGATCCAGGAGTCTTGACCGTTTGAAGGTCGCTCGAGTAGTGCACGAGAGTTCCACGAAAGCCAAACCCCGTCGCACTTCCGAGATAGACGTCGCCATCAGGACCGATCGTAGGGGACGCTGTCGAAACGTTCCAAATGCCAGGGATCTCGGCCGTTGAATTCAGCGGCGTCAAAGTGCTGCTATCCAATTGAACAAGTTTTCCTTTGCCCCAGTCGCCACCATCGTTGAAGACTGCGTAGACCTTGCTTCCGTCAGCGGTAACGGCTGGAGCCGCATTCATGGCAGGTTCGCTGTAGCCAGGGGCAATCGAATTGACTGTTGCAAAAGAACCAACGCCAGACGCGGAGATACGAGCCAGCCCGCCTCCCTTCGGGATCAACGGCGTGTCGGCAAGAGCCTGGTAGCCGAAGAAAAGATTGCCCGATGAATCGGTCGTGATCGGCGTGTTGATCTTGATGTTGGCATCATAGACGGCTTTGTTCGCGGCGTAAGCTGTTTTACCTGGCGAGTTATCGAAGAATACAACTTGACCGCTCGCCGACGCAACCGCTTGATCGGCGTTATCTCGCCAATTGACTGTGCCGCCAGCGCCTGGGATATAAACGCGTACATCGTTCGAAGAGGTCTTAGCGAGCACGTGCGAGAAGCTGGGACGCCACGTCGATGTCGGAAGCACATAATCGGTGCTCTGCGACCAAAGAAGCGAGCCATCGGAGCCTCGACGACCTTCCACGATAAAATTACTTCCAATGCCCGTCGTCACCGGGACGACAACGGTGTTTGCCTGTGTGATTGTGGGAGTGCCGTAATGGGTGAACGTGCCCGGGTTGTAGTCCATTGTCGATTGCCATGAAATGGCATCTAAGGCCCGACCTTGAACATTGGAGACGCCTGTATGTTGAGCGTTCCCAGCGTACATCAGCCAATCGGCGCGTGCCGCAATCGGTGTGAGTACCATCGCAACTACCAGACTTGATTGAATTGCTGCTTTCAAGCGAAACATCGCTTTTCTCCACTTCCGGCGTTCGAGAGCTATTGGGGCAATTGAGAGGCACTTGGACAGCCCCTACATTACCACAAACCCTCGCAAACTCAACGATCATCTTTCACTGCGATTGCATGCTCGGGCGTTGGCACTGTGTCCTCTGTGTTTCGATCCTATCGTATTTTGAAACACAGAGGCGCAGAGGACACAGAGAAATACTATGTAGGTTGTTGACTCGACTCAGACTGTTTGAGCTGCTGAAGCACAATCGGGAGGGCGACGCTCCTGCGGAGCCGCGTTTGCATCTCACGCGATTCGCGGCGTTTGACTCGGCAGGAGCCTCGTCCTCCCAGATTTCGTTGTTATGGGAAAGCCTATAAGGCCGAAGTGGTC
>JANPLJ010000962.1:0-3633 GCA_031426475.1 Pirellulaceae bacterium
GGCTCGTCAGCCAGCAAGCAGCAGCGGAAGTGGAAGCGGTTCCGGAAGTGGCCTCTGGATCCCTGACTAGTGCCACTGTCCTAAATCGATCCCTTCGGCCTCGCAGAATCCCGCAGGCTTGTCCATTGGTATCTACACAACTACGGCTAGAAATCCTCGGACTTATCATAAAGTAGTGCAGGACCCCCACGAATTCAGAGGTCGTCTCGCTTTTTAGTAGGCCGGAACAAGTCGCTAGCAAACTTGGATGTTGAATAAAACGTTGGCGACGCCGTTCCGGCAGCACCGAGGTTTCGGATTGCCGGAACGGCGCAGACTATCTTTCTCAAATTCACGAACTCAGTTAGCTGCTTGTTCCGGCCTACGGTAGTCTCGAAATCGAGACGGCCTCAGAACTCGTGGGGGTCTCAAGAAACGTCGAGGACTTGTGTAGAACCAATGAAACAAGCCTGCGGGATTCAAAGCCTAACAATCTCTACGTTGATCGAACATCGAATGGTTGACATCTCGCGACTTGTCTTCGAGAATGGAATGATTAGTACTTTGTCTTCAACCGGCTAGCACTCCTGCGTTGCAGATCTCTTGTTAGATCGGCAATGGCTGTTCCTCCGGCTGTTTCCTTTTGAGGAATAGGTCGATGTTGAGCCTCCGTCCGTGTTCCACGGCTTTTATGGTCGTTTGCTTCACCGTTCCTGGTTATCTCAGACCGCTCGATGCAGCAGGCATCGACTTCAGTCGCGACGTCAAGCCGATCCTTGCGGAGCACTGTATCAAGTGCCATGGTCCCGACAAAGCCGAAGGTGGGCTCGACCTGGGCGATCGCAAGATAGCCCTCGGTGCACTCGATAGCGGCAATCGTGCGATTGTGCCGGGCAATGCAACGGAAAGCCATGTGATCGGACGAATCACATCGGATGATCTGGACGAACGAATGCCGCCTGGCGACGAGAAGCCTTTAACGGCGAGCGATATTGACGTGCTTCGGAAGTGGATCGACGCGGGAGCGGAGTTTCAGGTTCATTGGTCGTTCCAACCTTTGCGGGCTCCCGAGTTGCCGGCAGTAAAGCAATCGGGTTGGGCCAAAGGGCCCATCGATTTGTTCATTCTCTCCAAACTCGAGTCGCACAACGTCAAACCTTCACCCGAAGCGCAACCGCATCAATTGATTCGTCGCCTCTATCTGGATCTCGTCGGACTCTTGCCTGATCCTGGCCAAGTCGACGCGTTTGTCAACGACTATACGAACGTCAGCGATCGAGGGACGACGGAAAGTTCCGCCAAGCCGGAACGAGTCTACGAGAAACTGGTCGATGATTTGCTCGCGTCGCCGCATTTTGGCGAGCGATGGGGACGACATTGGCTCGACGTCGCGCGCTATGCCGACAGCGACGGCTACGAGAAGGACAAGCCTCGACCAGACGCGTATGTCTATCGCGATTGGGTCATCCACGCATTCAACGACAACATGCCCTTCGACCAGTTCACGATTGAACAATTGGCGGGTGATCTCCTGCCTGATGCAACTCCGCATCAGCGTGTCGCAACAGCCTTTAACCGTCAAACGCTCACCAATACGGAAGGTGGCGTGGACCAAGAGGAATATCGTGTCGCTGCCGTGTTTGATCGTACTGATACGCTTGGATCCGTTTGGCTAGGGCTGACGGTCGGCTGTGCCAAATGCCACACACACAAATATGACCCGATACCACATACGGACTATTACCGTTTGTTCGCGTTCTTTAACGAGGCGGATGAACGCGTCGAGTCGCTACCAGTGAAGGTTCAGGATGAAGCCGGATTGCTGAAGGCGATATTGCCGCTCGAACAATCGCTGCGAGCTCGCTACCGAGAGATTGCAGATGATGAGCAGCGATGGGAGAAGGAGCAACGAAAGTTAATCGAAGGCAACGTCAGCGCTCCTCTAAAGGTAGAGCCGTTGGAGTTACCAGTGGAAGCGACTTCCGCACACGGTCTCGCTTTCGAGAAACAAGATGATGGCTCGCTGCTCGCAGTGCTGCCGAAACATGACGCTGAAAGTCAAGCATCGAGTGCAGAAGAAAAGAAGTCCGACACGAGGATTGCTTCCACCGAATTCCCCAACACCGACACTTATCGCATAACCATTGGTGAATTACCGGATCGTTTTACTGGATTGCGGCTGGAAACCGTTCCGGATGCTTCGTTCGGTAAAGGTGGGGCGGGACTTGCCACTAGCGGAAACTTTGTCATCACCCGACTAACCGCCGAAATCGTCGATGAAAACGATAACGTGGTTCGCACGCTTGAGTTGCACAAGGCGACCGCTGATTTTGAACAGACTGGATTTAAAGCAGCGGATGCCGTTGGCGGAAAAGCGAATAGCAAGAAAGGTTGGGCCGTATCGCCAAAAGTCGACAAGCCTCATTGGATCCAATCGCGAACAACGTACCCCGTATCGCTCGACAAGGGCCAACGCGTTCGGTTGATCATGGAACAAACCTATGGTACGAAGCATTTGTTGGGACGATTTCGTGTGCGAGCGATTACGGGTGACGAAACTGAACTGCCGTTTCCCAAAGAGATTGTGAATGCGCTGAAGATGTATCCCGAGAAGCGAACCAACGAAACGCGGGATTCGTTGTTCGATTTCTACGCCAAACAAGATGTAAAAGTCCAGCAACTTCAGAGTAAGATCGATGCGATCAACAAGCGATTCAAAGCTCAAGTGATGCCTGTACGATTGATTGCGACTTCTCGTCAAAGCCGAGATACCTTTCGCTTTGATCGTGGGGATTTTCTCGCTCCGGCGGAGAAAGTGGAACCAGGAACGCTGAGTGCTTTGCCGGGGCTCGTCGTTCAAGGCAATCGCCCCTCGCGGCTCGATTTGGCGAAATGGATCGTCGGGCCTGACAATGCCCTGACACCGCGCGTTATCGCTAACCAGTTCTGGTCACGGATTTTTGGAGCTGGCTTGGTTCGTTCGATCGGTGATTTCGGTGTGCGAGGTGAAACGCCGTCGCATCCGGAATTGCTCGATTGGTTAGCTGTCACGTATCGCAATGACCTAAAATGGAATACGAAAGCGTTCCTCAAAACCATCCTGATGTCGGCAACCTATCGCCAGTCATCGACGCATCGGCCAGAACTGGTTGATGTCGACCCGCTGAACCAATGGCTCTCGCGACAAAACCGATTGCGAGTCGAAGGTGAACTTGTTCGGGATTTGACGCTGCAAGTCTCGGGCTTGTTGTCGCCAAAAATCGGCGGGCCAAGTGTCTTTCCACCGATGCCGCCCGAACTGGCAAAGCTTAGCTACGCCAACAATTTTTCGTGGTCCGATAGCAAAGGCGAGGATCGATATCGCCGGGGCATGTACACATTCTTTAAACGGACCATTCCTCATCCAAGTTTGATGACGTTCGATTGCCCAGATGCGAATCTTACGTGTGTTTTTCGTTCCGTTTCCAACACCCCGCTTCAAGCTTTGACGCTGCTCAACAACGAGAGCTTCTTCGAAGCTTCGCAGGCTCTTGCGAAACGTTTGTTGCAAGAAAACATCGACGATGATGACCGTGTGAGATTGGGCCATGCAATTCGAGTTTGTTTGACACGTGAGGCAGACGAAGAAGAGCTTGACCGAATGCAGAATCTATT
>JANPLJ010000963.1:0-8781 GCA_031426475.1 Pirellulaceae bacterium
AATCGCGGGCGGTTTTCATTTAGAGTCATTGATGATGGTGGCTTGGGAGTGTCGATCCCAGTCGTCAACAGCTCGTTTGAATTCCCCTTCCTGCCATTCGATGGAGACTCAAACAATGCCGCGGTTCCCGGATGGCAAATCAGCTCGACCGCCGGTGCCTTCAATCCAGCCAATTCGATGTACAACGGAGTTAACACCACCGATGGACAGCAACTGGGGTTCGCAACCTTTGGCTCTTTAACGCAGGAACTGACGACAAATCTCACGGCCAACACTCGATATCAACTTCAAGTCGATGTCGGAGATAGACTCGACAAGACAAGCACCTGGTATCGCATTGTATTGTACGCGGGACCACATATCCTTGATACCAAGGTCCAATCAGATTTCTTTCCTCCAAACGGAGGTTTTATCACATCGACGTTGAACTATGAGGCTCAACCGAGCGACCCATGGATTGGTCAAACGCTCCGAATCGAGTTGACCTCGTTCGCCGACCAAGTAAACTTCGATCGCGTTCGGCTAAGCAGTGCACCTCTAGGAAGTCATCCTTCGAACAAGGACAACGAAGCGAAGATATTCGGTTTCGATATCGGCGTAAACAGACCACCTCGTGGCCGTGATTTCCTTCAGAAGATCTTTGAAGATCAAGAATACGCGTTCCAGTTATCAGACTTTGGTTTTGATGATTCTCAGGATAGCCCCGTTAACGCATTTGACAGTGTTCATATTGAAACACTACCCGCTTCCAACGAAGGAACGATCAAGCTCTTCAATACTCCGATCACAAACCCCACATGGGTTAGCTATAACGACCTTTCTTCGTTGACATTCACGCCTGCTGCAAACCGATCTGGTCAGCGTTTAGGGGCCTTTACATTTCGAGTAAAGGATGCCGGCGGCGTTTTGAATGGCGGAAACGATACGGATCCGATCTCTCGGACGTTCGCCTTTGATATCGCCGAAGTTAACGATCCTCCCGTAGTTGGTGTACTCGCCAATATTACGGTGAACGAAGACACAACGAGTGCCCCAGTTGTTGTGACATTGACGGACATAGAGCTTTCGTCAGAATTGCTCACCGTGCGCTTTGCATCGAGCAATCCATCGCTCATTCGTAACGAAGATGTCACCCTTGTACGCGGAGCTGAAAGTAGTCGATTGTTCGTTGCTCCGCAGCGAAATCAGTCTGGCAATGCCGTGGTGACGATGACCGTCAGCGATGGTTTGTCGACGCCGATCGCTACTTCGTTTACCGTCACCGTTTTGCCCGTCAACGATCCACCCCAAACCCGTACCTTTGAACGGGTGGCGTATGCTGGTGTACCACTTCGATTGCGATGGTCCGATTTCCAATTCAGTGATATCGAAGGAACCCCATCGCCGACAGTCTTTTTCACATCGAAGTACACGGAATTGTCGTCTGCCTCAAGCGCGCTGGATGGCTTGCGTTTAGGAAACCTGCCGGTAATTTCCAACCAACGAATAAGTCGAAGCTCGATCGAGCAGATCATCAACACGGAAACCGACGGACTGTTTTTCGATCCGCCATCGACCGGAGCCAGCGGAAACGACCCGACCTACGCAAGATTGATATTTCGCGTTTCCGATGGCGACCGTGATAGCGGTACATCCATGCTGATTGTCCGTGTCGAGAGTGCTCCACCTTCATCGCCTCCTCTCACGGTAGCGTACATGGCGCTGCTTCGACCGTTCGTCGACGAAGAAAACCTCGATGAGTCAAACAATCCTACCGTCGATCCCACGAGATCGGCCAATCCGATGGTTACGGGACGAATGGATGGCGTCCTCGAAACTGGCCAAACTGCGACCATTCAGTTCTTTCACGATGACACCATTCTGTCTGACGCTCAAACATTGCCGGACGGTAGCGTCACGGTCAGCTCGACGGAGGTGCTATTTATTTACGACCCTCGCGTCTCGACTCCATCGCTTAGCAATTTCACAGGCTCGATGACGTTGTACTATCGCTTGATTCACTCCGGAGCAAACTCACCGACTCCAATTCGGAGTATTACCTTTGTCAAGCTCGCAACGCCTACTCCAAGCACTTACCGAGTTCGAGATCAGTTTAGTAATCTCCCATTGGGATATTCAGCGATTTCCACAGTTGCAGGCGCCCAAGGGGGTGTATTGCGTGGGAAAATCGATCGTGAAATCCTCCCGAGCGAAAGCGGTTCGGACCTGCCTTTTTTCGGGAATCTAACCAGTTCCGTGCGAGTCGATATCGCACTCGATACGTCGTACACCGTTTATCACTCTTTCTTGACCGACGCGACGGGCGAATTCAACCTCAAGATTCCAGCGTTACCACCCACCCAGACAAAGCTCTTCATTCGTGTCCAAGAGTGGAATGACAACTTCGGCGGCTATCTCCAAACAGCGTTTCAAGAGATTACCTTTGTTTCGATTCCCAAGCTTGCTCCAGTCATTTCGACCTTACTTCCTGAACGAATCGTCGATGCGCTCGCGAATCCGCCGACAACCGATCAATCTTCGATCGTTGGGCATGTCGGTTGGGCCTCCAACGCTCCACGACCACTATTCGCCAAATGGTCCAGCGATAATGGTATGACATGGAGCAGAACTGGCATCGACGCAACGGGCACGTTTCGCTTTTCAGCGAATCCCGTTGCGACCGGAGTCAGCACGATCCTTGCCAAAGCGATATCGAGCGATCCTGTATCGAGCGACGAGATCGAATCGAATGTCGTTGTCTTGCACTTTCGATATATCGCGCCGATTTGGTCCGACATTTCCGACTTCAAGTTGGTAAACGATACCGATATTCCAACAGATGGAATTACAACAGATGCGACGCTCTCCGGACAAATCGTTGGCTATCATCCCGATACGTCGCTTCGTGTCGAGTTTGATCTCGACGAAGACAATCAAGCTGATGCAGAGGTCGTTCCGAGTTCCGAAGGACGCTTCACTTACCTGCCGCCACTACCGCTCAATCAAGATGCGCATGTAAAAGCGAGACAGAAGCGTTGGAATAAGGATCGAAAGGAATACGAAACAACGCAATGGCCGCCAACTTCACCAAACGGGCGAGTTGTTTCTGTTCATCTTCGAACGCCGGACAATCCGTCGCTCTCGATCTCCGAACTGATACTTGTTGGCGGCACGGTCGAAACTATACCGTTCCCAAAGACAAGCCGTCCGGCGATTCAAGGTCGTGTTACCGATAGTCCGTATGCACGCATTCGCTGGGACCAGAATGCCGACACGGTTTGGGATGGCGAGACGACTGCGGATGAACACGGACTGTTCGAGATCGAACCGGTTGGGTTGGGTCAAAGCATTCATACGGTTATTGTGCGAGCGTTCTCTTCGGATGCCAACTCGGGAGTTGGCATTTCCGGCGATACGAAATCCATTCAGTTTGAGCTTATCGCGACCTTGAACCAAGTCTCGGTAGTAACAGAACTAAAGCTCTTGAGCGATTCAGGAATCGACGGTGACCAAAAGTCACGCAATCCAAGCTTGATAGGACGAGTGACCAATGATGGACCTGTCGAAAACCTGCCGGTGAGTATCGATCTTGACTCAGACAATGTCGTCGATGCAACGGTTTTTACGGCGAGTGATGGGACGTTCATCTACACGCCGACCTTTTCCACCTTTGGATCGAAATCCATCAAAGCTCATGTTCAAGAGTATGATCTTGAATCGCATACAACTATTTTCAGTTCCTGGAAAGCGATGTCTTTCATTTTTGAAGACCAGCCAGATTTAGCACCGATCGTTCGCGATCTCGTTTTCGAAGACTTTGCCCGCGATGCGAACACGCAATTGCAAACACCCACTTTACGAGGTCGAATCACAAATGAATCGAGGTTGTCTAGCCAACTTATCGAAGTCGATCTCAATTCCGACGATATCGCTGACCTCTCGGTGCTCACTGACGAGCGAGGAAAATTCTCGGTGATCGTTCCAGGTCTTCCAGAAGGGACGAGCTTCGTGAGAGTTCGATCGCGAGAGACAAAAGAATTAGATCTGCAAAGCCAAGTCAGCGCCTGGATGAGTCACGAAGTACTGCATCTGTCGCAGGCAGTCGTCGCTCCGAGCATTCTAGGCTTTGGGCTCGTTCTCGATGATGGTACAAGTCCAATTGATCGGCGAACCAGCGATCCACGACTGCGTGGGAACGTTCTCACTCGCGAATTCGCGTCATCGATTACGGTTCAATTGGACCTCGATGGCGACTTTGTGCCGGACGACAGTGCCAACGTTCAGTCCAATGGCGACTGGAATGTCGCTCCCTCCGGATTGGCCGCAGGCGATCATCTCGTTCACGCACGGACTCGGACCGTCATGTCGACGCAAAACGTTCTATACGGAGATTGGGTTCCGTTCTCGTTCTATTTACTCGCATCGACTTCCGAAGCCGCGTATGTCGATACGATTGGCTTGGCAAACGATACGGGGAACGCCAATAACGATCGTTCGACCAGCGATGCAACGGTGAGTGGTACGATCAGCGGTAGTGCGCCCGGTCAGCCGGTGACTCTGGTCTTCGACCACAATGGTGATGGTTTTGAAGATGGCCAACTGACAACAACGACGGGAGCGTTTACCTACTCACCAACGAATATGACTGCCGGTGGTTGGGTGTCGCTGCAAGCGCGACCCAAGGATGCCAATGGCGATTCGTCGGGACGATGGACGAACATCCAATTCGTTTTGGATCCCGACCCGGATTCTCTCGCTGCGAAAGCAGAACTAGGCAAGTTGTTTGCGTTCGAACAAACACAGCATGCAGCCGTCCAAGCGGGTAATGCCGCTCGCCAAAGTCGCGTCGACGCCGTGAAGAACAGCGATATTCAACGGAAAGCGTCCGTCGATGCTGCGAATAACGCTCGCAACATTGCAATCAACGATACCGAGCTGGTTTTCCGGCAAGCGGATCACCAAGCGAATACCCAACGCCAGTTGGAGATCGACGCAGCGAATGCGGCATTCTTTACCAACATGCAGAATTTCCGGGGAAACAGCCAAAGCTTTATTTTTGATCCACTGACGCTTGCGGCAGTACCGGCCGCAGGCATTCTATCGATACCAGGCGATGCCTTTTTTGCGATACTTCCCCACAAATACCCCACCTATCAAATCACCGAACCCGGTATTGATTCCGATCCAACCTATCAAAACACAAAGAAGCGACACGAGGATGCGTTCAGACTTTTCGCTTCTCGCCAAGCGGAACATCGCAGAACGGCAGATACCAAGACACTCGACCGCTACGTGCAAGCGTTGGAAGACTCGAACTTGCTGCGTATCCAAGATGTACAACGTGCTCAGGATGAGTTCGAGCGAGCGCTCCTCGTTGGGCCAAGTGGCCAGTTCGAACAGTCATTGAAGCAAGCAGCAGATCTCTATCGAGCCGAAATCATTTCTGCTCAATCGGCAATTGAAAAGTCGGATCAAGCGTTTCTCGATTACGAAATTCTGACTTTTGGTAACGAAGGGGGTGGAATTGGTAGCTTCTTCGAAGATCGGTATCTCGATGTCGTTCTTCCGATTTTTGAAGATTGGGTTGCGCCGAGCGCGTATGCAATCGACCAAAATTTGGATCCCCTACTCGCCCCTATCTTGTACTTAGCCAATACACTTGCTCATCTCGATGCTACCAAGTCTGTAGATGCGGAGCATGTTCGGTTTGTTCAGAACCTGATGGCGATTCACCGTGGGCACTCTCGGTCGCACCAAGAAACGGTGATCACCAATGAATTGAAGATTGCTATCGCGCAAGCCTCGCTGAGAGAGGCGCGGCGTAATGCCACCGCCGAATCGCACTATGAATTGCAACCGATCGCCATCGTTGCTCGCAAGATACTTGAAACTGCAAAGGCAGAAGCTGAGTACCGCCACCAGAATCGTCTCGCGATGGCAGTGAAAACGCGTGACACCGAACTGGCGAATCAAGCAAAAGCCGAAACACTCGCCGTCGAGTTCCGGCGTTCTCAATCGTGGCGAGATATCGCCTTGGCTAAGAAAAACGCGGCATCGGCTCGGGTTACCGTCCAGAATACCCCTTGGACTCGCTATCAAAATCAGCTAGCCAATATCGAATACAACTATACGATCGCGATAGCACCCAGTCTGGCGACACTCCAACCCGGTCAAGCTTCGGCAAGTCATCACGACGAGTATTGGAGGTTAGTAGCCGAAGGTCGAGAATCGAGAGATCTCGCAAATATTCAGGCGGCCTACAATCGTGATCTGCAAATAGCACAGAAGACGCTTGAACATATGACAGGCAATGCGTCGTCTTCCCCTGCAACGAAAGGAAGAATCGACCATCTCGTCACATACTGGACATCGCTTTCGGCTGAAGGTCTTGATTTGGAGAGATCTCAAGTTGCCATCAACGGGCGGATTGATCGCGCTGAGGCGGCAGCAACGATTCAACTCCAACGCAATACATTGGATGCGAATATTAATTCTGAGCAAGCTGCGAGCGATACCGGTACTCAATATGCTTTAGATGGACTTGCGGACTTGTCGATCTTCGACACCAGGGTGCATATTTCCGCCGGTGCTTTTGATATCAACCGTGCGAACTTTCGTGAGCTGAGCGAAATCCATCGAGACCTTGGAATAAAACCTCTATGGACCAACGTTTGGCAGTATCAAGAAGACACGAAAAACGCCTGGGGGACATACGAACAAGAAACCAGCCAACGCGAAGCAAACTACGCAACGAAAATCGCTGATGCGATTCGCGAATTCCGTGTCAGTGCCGCTCAGCTGGACTGGAATCTCTCCAAGTCAATTGCGGATGAGGTTCGAAGCTTCGATAAATCGTATGCGTTGAATCAGCTTGGATTCGTAGAGAATGTCGATGCACCGTACTACAAAGCGCTGACAGATCATCAGTCTCAGCAGGCGGGAACCCGAAGAGTCTTAGATACGATCGCGTTACAAACCTATCGTCGTTCATTGGCCTTTGACTATCAAGATTCGATGAATCGATGGGCTTCATCTTTTGCGGTGGGGCAGCCAGGTTCACGCGACGAAATGAATCGCCATTGGTCAGCTTACCAAGCGACGCTCGGCAATCTGGAATACATCTGGACGTTAGAAGCCGGAGATGCGACCACCAATGCGACACAAGATGTCCAGCTGGCTCACGTTGACTTAGAACAATCTTCATCGCTTGCCGAGCAGAATCGGCGTATCGAATATGCGAAAGCCGAATCGAAGCAAGCCCACGCGTTGGCGGATGCTCGGTATCGCTTTATCGCGGACTCTTCCGGTTTTCTTGCCGTGAACCAGCAGGCGATCGACAGTCATACGAATGCACTGCGAACCATCGATCGACAGAAAAACATTCGAGACACTCGGTACGGAGGTAATATTTCTCGCCTCCAAACATACCTCGCACTCGGCCGCGATTTCAATATCTCGCTAGGCAACTCTCTCGATGGTGTCGAGTTGGCCGTTCGTTTGAATGCCGAAAACTTTGCGGACCAAGTAACCGCCGGGCCCATCAACTCGATGGTTTACACAGACTTGAAAAACTACTTTTTCGGGTGGGCCGACAACGGTACGCCCGCACAGCAGGTTGCGGCGTCTCGCGAAGCAGAACATCAGGCGAATCTAGCGGCTCATCAGCGTCACGTCCAAACGGTCGACGGACTACAACGAGCTTTTACCGTTGCCAAAGCTGGTATCGAACGAACTTGGCGACGGCCCGCGTCGCTTGAACCAGCCCAGGATCAAGCAGACCGAATTGGCGACGAGTTATCGTACATCGAAGACGCGCGATCGACAAATCGGTTTTATGCGGATGGACTCGCCAATCGCTCCATTGTTTTGGCTGAAGAAATACGACAGGCAAATGTGCTTCACGAGCGAGAGATACTTATCGCAGACCTCGATCGCGATGATGCAGAGCTGATCGCTCAGAAGAACTTTGACGTCGCTTCGACGATTGCTCAAAACGAACAGAATTATTCTTCCTATGCGGCGGATGCCAACCGGCGTCAAGGCCGGGTGGCAGCGCGAGGCGTATTCGAGGTCGCGCTGTATCGAACAGATCGCGATCGAAAACTCGCAACCACGCTCGCGTCTCCATCCCATCTAGCAACGCTCGAGCACAAGGCATCCGAGGCCCAGGCGATCAAGGCCAATGCTCTCCGAACTTCACGAGATGCTTTGGAAGCGGAATTAACGCGCGTAGAACTTTCAAAGATCAGCCAAACCAATGCCGCTTCTCTTGCCCGCATTCAAGACAGACAATCAGCCGACCTCGCCCTTGCAAGCCTATCGCGTCCTTTCGCCGAGATCTACGGAAACGCCATCATTGAAGCGAACGCCAAGTTTGTAAAAGCGAGGTCCGTCACGGAAGTAAATTGGAACAAGGACGAGTCGAATGCGGGAGACGATTTCCTTCAGGCTCGAAAACTTGCGGAAAAGCAGCACAAGCAAACGAACGCCTTAATCGCGGACACTTTTGCCGTTGCCAACGCCGACGCTCATCATCAAGCGGCGATCGGAGGCCGTCCCGTCGATGCAACGCAATTGGCCACGGCTCGCAATGCATATAACGACCAGCTTAAGCAGGCTCGAAGAACGTACGCCGAAAAGCAAGAAATGGCGATCGTCCAACGGGTCGGCCAACTCGGAACCGCCAGAGTCAAGATGGCTACCGATCTCGGAACGGCCGATGTTGAGCTGGCTTCAAGCACTCAATCGGCGCTGCAATCGTATCTCGCTGCAACCACTCCGCTACGAAAGACACATTCTCTA
>JANPLJ010000964.1:0-1663 GCA_031426475.1 Pirellulaceae bacterium
TCCGCTTTCATCGAAGCTCCCCCACCACTCAGGGCTATCCGAGCCATTCTTGTTCATGCCGGCAGAAGCCAGATACCCCTCTAGCGTCTTGGATGTCGTTCGAAGCCCATTGAGTTCTGGACAATCCACCGTCTGCTCGTAAGTGGCATCCATCCAATCGATCCAAACCGCATCATCCGCCGATGAATACCTTTTCCACGTTATTGGACCAGCAATGACATCGGACGGCTTGGCAACTTGAGCAACGGCCGCCGGAAGATCGATTGCCATTTGGTGGAGCGTCGAAAGCCTGGACAGTCCAGCATTCTGCAGCGATTCGGTCGAAAAAGGCGAATCGTCATCGATCACCGCTTGCACGAGCTCAACGCCCCACCCCCGAGCACGATCGACTAACACAGAAAGAACGTCCGTTGCTGCAGCGGAAATCCTCCGCGCCAGAGGACCGTTCGCTACCCAAGGGCCAACCAACGAGGCCAGCTTCCCCGGATACTCGACTACGTACGCCGACGCCAGTTCCTGTCCCACAACCTCTGGTAGATCGAGCGGTGACGCAGAGGGCCGCGACGTCGAACGCACAAGAAAAGCTTGTACCGCGGCAAACCTCATTCCCTGCGTATTGATTGATTCCACGATCGAATCGGAAATCGACTCGACCGTAAACGCATCAAGATGCCTTAGCACACGCGGAACGACGCTAGGAACCTGATGGCCTCCAGATTCCACCATTTGAATTCGTTGATTCTCGGAAGCTTGGGGCAGCATAATCGCTTTACGAGTACTGTATGGGTTGTATTATCGGTAGGGCACGACAAGACTTCGCTCCCCCCTTGAAATTTCTATGTTCGGCATCTACCTGTCCGTCTACAATAGCACGGAGTCAGAATTCTTGTTCGCAATCAACTCGCTCTCGGGTCGCTATAATGGAATCCTTGCGTTGGCATTCGATAGTCGCTGCAGCCATTATCTTGTTCTGCGCTACTCCGCTCAAGGCTCAGAATCCGCTGGAGCAGTTGGAAGCTAAACTCTTGGAGCAAGAGAAAATTGAGGCATCCAAGTTAGGTGAAACAAAGGTGCCTTCCGCTCAATCGTCCGAAAATCTGCCCGGCCCCACGAACAAGCCCCCGAAAAGCATATTGCTCGATCCACCCTCGGCAATTCAAACGCCCCTCAAAATCCCGTCGATTTCGCCTTCGTTGAGAACAAATGGCGAGCAATCTCGAGATTCCGATCCTCCCTATCTGGGCATGACGCTCGAACGACCCGCTGGAGGCGGTCTCGGACTGCGTGTCGTCGAAGTCGTCAATCAGTCGCCTGCTTGGAAGTCTGGCTTTCGCGTCGATGATCGTATTCTGGCAATCGCCGGAACGGCCGTCTCTGATATCGATGCGTTCGCCGCGGAGATCGCCAAATCCCCGCCGAACGAACTGGTTAAGTTTCTTGTCGAGCGACGCGGACGCCAAATGGATATCAACGTGGTTTTGATCCCGCGAAGCATTGCCGCCAAAACAATCCCAAACGCCACGATGCCAGCCGAGTCGCTTGCCGGGAACTCGCCGTCGGCGCCGACACGTCCCAGCCCAACCAAACCACGAATACCGCAAACAATGGATGGGCAAGGTACGCTAGGATTGGTACTGGCCAATCTCTCAGATGCCTTTCGCCG
>JANPLJ010000965.1:0-2547 GCA_031426475.1 Pirellulaceae bacterium
GGGCTTGCAGCGGCGAATTCGATCGTTCGCGACGAGTGCATGCGATCGTGGAATCGGGCCCATCGAACGTGAGCAACATCGGATAGGGGGTAGCGCGGCGAAGCACGATATACATCCCTCGGCGATACTGATCTCCGCCTGCCGTGATGTTCCATTCGGCGTTTCGACTAATGCTGGTGACGTAAGCAGGCTGCGGAGGGCGTATTCCCGGGCCGCCGAGCTTGCATTCTAAAAGACCTGCGGAAAAGAGCGCCGTATCGCGAATGGCTTCTGCCTCCAAACGAAATCAAGATTGTCGCGCTAAAAATTCGTTCGATGGATCCTTCTCCAAGAGCTCTGTACGAGGCGATGCTGACTGGCGATAGGTCGACGAACCGACAATCAATCGCAGCAGCTCTTTGCGACTCCAACCTCGCTCCACGAATTCATTCGCTAACCAATCCAGCAGCTCAGGATGCGACGGAAGATCGCCACCCGCTCCAAAGTTATCGACGCTCGCAACCAATCCACGTCCAAACAAGTGTGCCCAAAATTGATTGACGGTCACACGCGCCGTGAGCGGGTTAACGGGATCGACTAGCCACCGAGCAAAATCGAGGCGGTCGCCATGTTCAGCCCGCGGCTGCAACGGTGGAAGAACGGCCGGCGTTCCGGGATGGACCGCTTCCCCACGATTGCGATAGTCGCCTCGCAGATGCACATAGGTTTCTCTGGTGGTAGTCCTGGCCCCTATCGTCATGACCTTCGTCGAAGGGGCTTTGGGACGTTTCGTGTAGTGTTGCTCGTAGGCTTCGAGTACCGATCGAAGCGATTCTGTTGTTTGCGTCTTTGCGTCTTCGAGGGTCGCTTTCTGTTCTTTGCTGCGTTTCTTCGATTCCACTGCGATCGCCAAGTACCATTCATCAAGCTGGAACGAAACATTCTCGTCATCCACCACCAACGCATGATTCACCGCTTCTCGAAGATTCTTGTCTTCGTTGTCCCAAGCACTTTTCTCTCGTTGGTAGCGATCCTGCTCTTCCGCTAGCTTTACCGGAACGTCGATATCGTCGGCATCGTTTAGAAAGGCAAAAAGCTCATAAAACTCGCGCTGGGAAATCGGATCGTACTTATGGGAATGGCATTCCGCGCAGCCGACTGACAGTCCAAGCCACCCGACTCCAATCGTACTTACCCGATCGACAATTTCTTTGAGGCGATATTCTTCGAGATCGACACCCGCTTCATTGTTCCGAAGCGTGTTGCGAAAAAAGCCCGTCGCCGTCTTCTGCGAGAGCGTTGCATCGGGCAAGAGATCTCCTGCGAGTTGTTCGATCGTAAATTGATCGAACGACATGTCGCTATTGAATGCTTCGATAACCCAATCGCGATAGAGCCAGGCACTTGGACGAAGCGCATCACTTAGGTAGCCATCGCTATCTGCATAGTGGGCGAGGTCAAGCCAATGGCGTCCCCAGCGTTCGCCAAATCGAGGCGAGGCAAGGAGTCGATCGACCAATCGCTCATAGGCATCCGATTGATCGTCTCGTAGAAAACGTTGCACCTCATCCGGTGATGGCGGAAGGCCTGTTAAGTCCAACGAAAGACGACGAATTAGCGTTGCCTTGTTCGCCTCGGCGGAAACAGCGATCCCTCGCGTATCCAAACTTGCCACGATAAATCGATCGATGGGATTGCGAGACCAGACATCGCTTTGATCATCGGGAGGTTGCACTGGAGCGAGGGGCCGGAACGACCAATGATCATCAAACTTCGCGCCCGCTTCGATCCATCGCCGCAAGATCGCAATCTCTTTTTCCGAAAGCGTATGACCGCTTTTGATAGGCGGCATGCGTTCATCATCTTCGCGGCTCGTAAGACGTCGAATGAGTTCACTTTCATTAGGCGATCCCGGAACGATGGGGATAAGTCCACTTTCTAGGGAAGCCAGCGCGCTGTCCGCCCGATCGAGTCGCAAGCCCGACTCGCGGCTGCCAGGGTCCGGTCCATGGCAGACGTAACAATGACGCGACAGCAGCGGTCGAACATCGCGAGAATAGTCGACACGTCCATCAACCTGTGCGTCTAACCAACTGGAAACGAAGAACGACGCAGCGATCACCGCGAACCGGAATAGAATGACATCGACGAAACGCGGATTCATTGCGAAGAATTACTCGAATAGAGTCGTTCGAGGCCGAGCGTGGTAATGTGGCGGGGGAATAACTTGATTGGATGGCGATCTGGATGCACCCTCATTGTAGCCACTAACGCGAGAGCGGTAGAGACTTCTTTCGCCAACGCGGCGGATCAAGGAGGCCGTCTCGCTTGAGAGACCAAGGTAGGCCGGAACAAGCAGTTAGTTGCGTTCGTCACGCACGCGTTTGAAAAGGATGACGCTAAGACACCCCACGCAGAGAAAACTAGAGCAGAACAAATCGCGACCGAATTCTTTCGAGCCCTCGATGAAGATCGTGTCCAGTTGATTGAGGCACAAGGTGGAAAAAATGCGAGTCAAGGAATCTTCTAATGTGAATCAGGCCCAAGAGGTGGCGAACTTCCTGGCCG
>JANPLJ010000966.1:0-6253 GCA_031426475.1 Pirellulaceae bacterium
GAGCGGAAGCGGTTTGAAAAGTGGTCGTGGCCAGTGCTCCAATGAGTTTTCCGTCATGCCTTCTCCATAAATCTGTTCAACATAGGCCTATGAAAACAAGAGCCGGAAGCGTCAGCGACGAACTTGACACCGTGAAAACAAGAGCCGGAAGCGTAAGCGACGAGTTTGACACGGAACGAAGGCCGAAGAGATAGATTTTATTTCACACACACAAAAATGCGATTCATACTGTCCTTCGCTAACGCTTCAGGCTCTTACATCAGCTTCGAGAACGTGACGAACGCGTCATCCCAGGCCTGCGTGGATTTAGGCGTATATTGTTTGACATCACAACTCTTTCGAATCCACTCTCGGGCAGCCGTAATGCTTTGCATGCGACCGCTGCCAAGGCATTGCGTGACAACGTTGCCAAGCGCAGTGGCTTCGACCGGGCCTGCGATAACGGTACGTTTGGTTGCATCCGCCGTTATCTGGCAGAGCAATTCGTTTTGGACGCCACCGCCGACGATATGAATGGTTTCCAGGCTATAACCGAGCAGTTCTTCCAGCGAACTAAGACAAATGCGGTAACGCATGACGAGACTTTCGAGTGCGCTCCGTGCGATCGCTCCCGGATCTTCCAACACAGGCTGCTGATGCTTGCGGTACAACTGCTGAATGGCGGAAACCATATTATCGGGTGCGACGAGGCTCGGATCGTCGGGGTCGAAGAAACTTTGCAGTGGTTTTGCGGCGGCTGCCATCGCGGTTAATTGACTCCATGAGTAATCGCGATTCTGACGTTGCCAAACGGCTCGACACTGTTGATACGGCCAAAGTCCAGAAATATTTTTAAGCAAGCGAGTCGAACCTTGAACGCCTCCTTCGTTTGTAAAGTTCAGTTCGGCACACTTGTCGGTCAGATTGGGTCGAGCGAGCTCAACTCCCATGAGTGACCACGTTCCGCTGCTGATGTAGCACCATCGAGGCTTGGCCGCAGCGAACTCCGAAGCGGGCACCGCTACGATCGCCGCAGCGGTGTCGTGTGTTGCTGGTACAATCGTTTGAACGTCGGATAAGCCGGTTCGTTGTGCTAAGTCTTTATGAATGGCACCAATCATCGTGCCAGCCTGGATGCACGGCGAAAACAGATGCGATGGAATACGCAAGGCATCCAAAACTCGCGACGACCACTGGCCATCCGTCGGCCGTAGCAACTGAGTCGTGCTGGCGTTGGTTTGTTCGTTGGCCTTGACGCCAGTCATCAACCAATGAAAAAAATCAGGAATCATCAAGAATCGATCGGCGATATCCAGCAACGGCGAAGCTTCCTCACGCATTGCGAACAACTGGTACGCAGTATTGATCTCCATGAACTGCAAGCCGGTCTCAGCGAAAATATCACGTCTGGGCAATCGTTCGAAGGCTTTCGCCATCATGCCTGTCGTCCGTGAATCGCGATAACAAAAGGCTGGACCGACCAGATCTTCATGCTTGTCGAGCAAAACATAGTCGACTCCCCACGTATCGACGCCGACCGAACGGATTCGCGAACCGTACGTCGCCGCTGCTTTGGCAAGCCCTGTTTCGATATGCGACCAGAGCGCTAACAGATCCCAGTGCAATCTTCGCCCAATGTGCACGGGGCCATTCGAGAAGCGGTGAACTTCTTCAAGTTCGATCGAAGAATCGCCGATTACGGCGGCCAAGACGCGACCGCTGGAAGCACCGAGATCGACAGCTAAACATACTTCACTGGTTGCAGACATTCTTTAATACTCTTTGTTTGTCGAACTTCGTCCAAATTCTGACGAATTCGGCTACGAAGAAATCAAGCGGGCTTAAAGCACGACACTTTTCTTAGTGCCTTCCGTCTTTCAACGAGACTTACTGGCCGATCGCATCTTTAGCATGTGCTACAACTTGATTGGCGGTAATCTTGAAGTGATCATAGAGCTGATTGAATGGCGCTGAAGCACCGAACGAGCTCATCCCTACGAACCGACCGTCTAGACCGAGATAACGATCCCAGCCGAGTCGAATTCCCGCTTCGCAACCGACGCGGGCCGTGACCGCTTTCGGCAATACGCTTTCGCGATAGGCTGGCTCTTGATCTTCAAATAGCTCGAAACAAGGCATACTGACAACGCGCGCCCGAATACCTTCGGCGGCCAATTTTTCTTGGGCTTGGACAATCAACATCAATTCCGTCCCCGTCGCCATCAGGATGACTTGTGGAGTTCCTTGACAATCGCTCAGGATATAGCCGCCCTTTTCTGCACCCGCCGCGCTGTTCATCTTGGTTCGGTCGTAGGTCGGGACGTTCTGACGAGATAGGACCATCGCCGAGGGATGATTCTGGATCTTCATTGCGGCCACGTAGCAGTGAGCCACTTCGTTGGCATCGCCAGGTCTGAAGACATACAGACCTGGGATTGCACGGCATGCGGCAAGGTGTTCGACCGGTTGATGCGTCGGCCCATCCTCGCCTAAGCCAATCGAATCGTGTGTGAAGACATATAACACCGGCTGATGCATGATGCTCGCCAAACGCATCGACGGCCGAAGATAATCGGTGAAGACGAAAAAGGTCGCACCGTAGGCTCGCAGCCCACTGAGAGTCATTCCATTGAGCACCGAAGCCATCCCGTGCTCGCGAATGCCGAAGTGCATGTTGCGACCAGCGTAGTTCGCTGGTCCAAAATCGGACTGGCCGTCAAGGAGCGTCATCGTCGATGGCGCCAAGTCCGCTGAACCACCGATCATCGACGGCATATGCGGAGCTAGCATATTCAGCACTTTGCCCGAGCTTACGCGAGTCGCCAAACCTTTTGGATCGGCTGCGAACGGTTTGATTCCCGAATCCCAACCGGCGGGAAGTTTGCGATCGATGATCGATTGGACTTCGGCAGCTTCTTTTGGAAACTTTGTTTTGTATTCAGCAAATCGAGCGGCCCATTCCTTGCTTGCCGTTTGCCCGCGTTTGCCCATGGTCTTGTTGAAGTATTCGGGGACTTCCGAAGGCACGTAGAACTTTTCGTTTTCGGGCCAACCGTAGGCAGCCTTTGTGAGCTTGATTTCTTCGTCGCCCAAAGGAGCGCCGTGAGCACCGTGCGTGTTGGCTTTGTTCGGTGATCCGAAGCCGATGATACTCTTGACGACAATCAGCGTTGGCTTGTCGTTGGTCTTCTTGAATTCATCGAATGCTCGTTGCAACTCGGAAAGATTGTTGGCATCTTTCACGACAACCGTATGCCAGCCTAGCCCCCGAAACTTCTCAGGCATATTCTCGGTAAATGCCAAGTCGGTATGGCCTTCGATCGTGATCCCGTTGTCATCATAGATCCAACACAGGTTCGATAGCTTAAGGTGACCTGCAATCGACGCTGCTTCGCAAGCCACACCTTCCATGAGGTCACCATCGCTGCACAAAGCGTACACATCGTAGTCAAAGAGATCGAAGCCAGGCTTGTTGTAACGAGCTCCAAGGTGCTTGGCGGCAATCGCCATTCCGACTGCGTTACCAACACCTTGGCCGAGTGGCCCGGTTGTTGTCTCGATGCCAGCGGCGTAACCATACTCAGGGTGACCAGCGCACGGGCTGTGGAGTTGCCGGAAATTCTTTAAATTTTCGATTGTCAGTGATGGATCCGCCGTTCCCCGTCCTGCCGCATCCACGGCTCGAATCCCTGCTAAATGGATCATCGAATACAGGAGCATCGACGCATGGCCGCAGGACAAGACGAATCGATCTCGGTTGGGCCACATCGGCTCTTTCGGATCATAGGTCAAATTCTCGGTCCAAAGTTGAAACGTTACCGGTGCCAATGCCATTGGCGTCCCCGGATGTCCGCTATTGGCAGCTTGGACGCCGTCCATGCTCAGAGTTCGAATAGTATCAACAGCTTGCTTAGTGAGGCTGGCAGTTTCAACAGTCATTTTGGTATCTTCGCCCGCGAAAAACGCTTGAAAATTGACGATTTGTTAGTTTTGAGAGTGGTACAGAAGATACCTCGCCAAAGTTACCTTTGCAATCGGCCCGAAACTTGCCGTTGGCGAGCTACTAAGAAAACGGGAGATCGAGGCTCCGGCCGAGAGGCACGTTCGCACATGAGGCCAGTGTCGGGAAAACGGATGGCATAGGCGATACCAGCGTAGCTCCGCAGGAGCGTCGCACTCCCGTTTGATTTGCAAACAAATTGGAAAGATGTTTATAGGGTTGGGCAGAGCCACCGCTATGACCAGGGCTCGCGTGGCTTTCGCGAAAGATAGCTTGTCGCTTCTGCATCGTCGACGATTTCTTCCGTCTCTGGATTCCACCGGATCGTTCGTTTGAGACGCATTGCCAAATTGCCAAGATGGCAAATCGAGGCGGTACGATGCCCGCATTCGACAGGGCTGATGGTGTCCTTCCGAGACTTCACGCTATCCAGGAAATTTCGGATGTGATCCGGAAGGTAATACTTTGAATTATTTTCCGTTCTCGCTTGGTTGCTTTGCGGTAGTTGCTTATCGTTCGAGCCGATCTTCGTATCGATTCCCGGAGAATGCTCTAGCTTTCCTGATTGATACTGGACCCATCCATCGCTGCCCACGAATCGGCACAACGAAGTCTTTGGCTTTGTCTGGCAAGTCAGTTCGACTCCATCGGCATAGACTGCTCGAAATCCTACTTTCGTCGCTGTCGTATAAAGACATCCTGGCTCAGGCCACTCTGAATCCAAGTCTTCGAAACGAACCGGCCCTGTATGATCGGTACCATGTCCCCATTGTGCAACGTCGAGCATGTGCGTGCCGAAATTCGTTACTTGGCCACCCGAATAGTCAAGCAAGAATCGGAATCGATACAGGCATCGTCCGGAATGGTATGGAGCGATCGGTGCCGGGCCAAGCCACATGTTGTAGTCGAAGCCTTCCGGTATCGGCATTTCTTTCCAACCCGGTCCTGGCTCGTCGGCGTTATTTTCGGGGACATACGTTTCAATCCGTTCAAGCTTGCCGATACGGCCATTCAATACTAGCTCGCAGGCCTGCCTCGTCGCAGGGCCCGACCGATGCTGGCTTCCTGTCTGCAATATGCGTCCATGCTTTCGAACGGCATCTCGCATGAGCTTGCCTTCCTCGAGCGTCAACGATAACGGCTTCTCGCAGTAGATGTCTTTTCCCGATCTGGCTGCCATGATCGTCATGATGGCATGCCAATGATCGGGCACGACAATCACCACCGCGTCGATGTCATCTCGGGACAAGACATCGCGGAAGTCGTTGTAGGCTTTGCATCCACGGTAGGTTCCCGATTTTGTCTGGGCTGCGTAATGCGCTTCGACTTTATCCAGTCCAGGTTGACGACCAAGAAAGTGATCCGCTTGTTTGTAACCGTGGCTACCGGTGTTCACGTCACAAACAGCGACGACCTGAACGTCAGGGTTATCGAGGAAACCAGGCAGATCGATCGTGCTCTGATTTCCCAGTCCGATAAAACCAACCGAAATTCGTTCGCTGGGCGCGGGTGCACCTTGCAGTCGCGATGTATGAATACCAGGGCAAGCAATCGCCCCGGCGCCGATCGAAAGTTTTCGTACGAATTCTCTTCGTTTCATGGCGTTGTTCCACCTTTGCGTAGGAAAGCAGACCAACGAAAAAACCCTCGCACGATCTTGCGACCGGCGAGGGTAGGATGGTCTTTGCAATCAACCTTCGAGCTGGTTATACCAACTCTTTCTTGGCACCGATCAATGTTCGCAATCGCTCAGCGAGCAATCGGGCATCGAAAGGCTTCTTGAAGGTTTCGTTGATGCTCGAACGATCAAAGCTCATCGTATTGCCATCGTCGGGCAGCAATGCGATCAGGGTGATCTCAGCAAAGTCAGGATTCTTGCGAAGATTTTGGCAAATCTGCAAGGCCTCTAACTTACCGATCGAGAAGTCAACGATCATGCAATCGGGATGGAAGCTTTCGGCTTGTATGCCGGCTTCGAATCCGCTTGCGGCGACCGAAACTTTAAAGCTCCTCTCAACCGGGAGTTCCCGTTTGAGATTTTCGATAAGCACCTGATCTTGAGCAACGATCAGGACTTTGGCCATGGCCTCATCTTCCAAATCTCCAAGGGGCATACCATGCTCCTTTAGAAATTTGATCAGATACTCGCGGGGGATGCGGCGGTCTTGAGAACCTGGGATGCGGTACCCCTTGAGTCGGCCGGAGTCGAACCATTTGCTAACGGTTCGCGGGGCCACCTTACAGATCTTTGCGACCTGTCCTGTGGTGAACACC